>JAGBTR010000343.1 GCA_017631215.1 Clostridia bacterium
AGAGGCTTCTTACCCCGCGAAGAGCTCAAGACGCTCAGACACGCCGACTCTCACCTGCAGGGACACCCAAGCCTGGGGCATATGCCCGGTATCGATATGACCACCGGCTCGCTGGGTCAGGGTCTGTCTGCCGCTTGCGGTATGGCCATCGCGGCTAAGCTGGACGGCAAGGATTACCGCACCTACGCCATCGTCGGCGACGGCGAGAGCCAGGAGGGTCAGATCTGGGAGGCACTGATGCTCGCCGCCCATCGCGGTCTGGATAACCTTTGTATGATTCTTGACTGGAACGGTCTGCAGATCGACGGCGAGGTCGAGAAGGTGATGAACCCCACGCCGTATCCCGAAAAGCTCGAGGCATTCGGCTGGCACGTCATCTCGATCGACGGTCACGATTTTTCGCAGATCGCCGCAGCCTTGAACGAGGCCAAGACGGTCAAGGGCAAGCCTACCGCCATCGTCGCCAAGACGGTCAAGGGCAAGGGCGTGTCCTTCATGGAGAACCGCGTCGAGTGGCACGGCTCCGCTCCCAAGGATGCCCAGTACGAGCAGGGTATCGAGGAGCTCAAGGCACAGCTTCTTGATTGAAGCATCTCATAGAAATAAAGAAGCAGCACCGAGCGATCGGTGCTGCTTTTTTCGCTTGCCGAGATCGAATGTCATAAGGCAAAACGAAAAGCACGAAATGCCTTGACATATGAAAAAAAGCGAGGTATAATGAATGAGAAGAGTTTGATAGACAGGCTTGTTTACAAGATCCCCAACACTATGCTGAGGTAAACAACCCACCCAAAACACCGCTCGAAAAGCTCGCCCGCCCGCAGGCTGCACGGCAGGTGCAGTATAATGAGTGGAGCAAGGCGCGTCAAGTTTACAGCGGCTCGTATCTTCCCTATCAAGCCAAAGAATTGGATAAACGGGGGTGGAAGAGTCTGCATCCCAGCAAGGAGCCTTACGATACAGAGCACATTAGGAAAAGCACGGGGCAGCATGTTTTGCGACACGGCAGACATAAAAACCAAAAGGGTGAGATCGAGCCGACACACTACCATTGGAAGAATCCGGATGCGGCGGGCTTGTCGAAGAAGCAGGGGCAAGCGGTCTATTATTATGATGCGTTTGGAAACGTCTGCGCCCGTGGAAGTGATGCGTCGCATATCAAGCCGCACAAAACAAGGAGAAGAAGAAAATGACGCTAAAAGAACTTGCGCGCACCTATCATTTTCACGATTGCACCGTCCTTGCGCCATTCAAGCAAGAGGGCAATGATATCACGTTCGCTGTCGATCTGGCAAAGCATCTACAATATGACGAGCTCAAGCAGGCATACGGCGCGGCGATCGGTGATCGTGACAGACATCTGGTCGTGATCGTCAAAATGCTGCGCTGTACCCAGATCAAGGCGGTCATAGAGACTTATGACGCTGATGGGTGCGTAAGTAGGAGTACCCAGCCGCTGAAGCGGAGCGAGGTGTCGCTGTCTGACTTTGATTGGGCGCTTGACGATCGATCGCTTGATGTGGATGGGACGATAGCGGACGGGCTCTATGCTCATTTCAGCAAAGGCAACACCTATGGTCATATCAGCTTTTTGGCTGAAGAGGCGGTCGTTTTGCGTGAGGAATGTCTGGGTGACGCAGACTTCGGTCTGCTCTATGATGAATGGTGTGAGACTTGACTATAAAAACTAAAGGCACTCCCCCGCGGGAGCGCCTTTTTTGTTTATTCGTTCGTCTCGCTCGGCGCGAAGACCGTCATCGCCACGCCCGTGTCGCGCACGAGAATGTCGCGCGGCAGACGGGCAAATTTGTAGGTGACGTAAATGTCGCCGCCCGCGCCCGACAGGTTGGTCATCTGAATGAGATAGACCACCCAGAACCACGCCGTCGGCACGAGCGCGTTGATCACCGCCAGCACCGCGCCCCAAAGGACGACGGGCGCAAGCGCGATCAAAAGATAGCTGCCCTTGTTGAAATACGCGTCGCTGCCCGCGTAGGCGTACATCAGCGTAAAGCCGTAATGCGGCCTCACCCCGCTCAACGCGCGCATCAGAATGCCGTGGACGAGCTCGTGTAATATGATATAGGCGACCATACCGACGAGCAATACGCCAAAGCGGAGCGCGTACATCCCCAGCCCCGCCGACATATCAAACAGCGTCGAGAGGGGGACGAAGGGAAGGGCTACACCGAGCATCACGATGGCGATGACGGTGCCGATGATGCTGACGGTCAGCATCTGCCGCTTGTTCTTTTGCAGATCCAGCGAAAGGATGGGACGATAGCCCTCGGGAAGCGTGGTGCGGTTTTTCATATGCTTACCTCACTGCCCGCCCGCGTAAGATGCCAGCGCGCGCTCGTCACGCGAGGTCAGCGTGAGCGGATCGATCTCAAACTCGCGGTCGAAGATGCGAAGGCTGCAGTAGGGCAGGTCGTCGTAGTCCACGCGGTCGATATAAAAGAACTCGACTGTGATATCCACCGTCGTCGCGGGATCAAAATCCACGCCGTCAAAGATATATTTGCGGTAGTTGTACATCGAGGTCTCGTCCACGGCGGGCGCGCCGCTTGCCGCATAGCGCACCTTGACCTCGTCGCCGTTCTCGCGGTCGAGCGGCGTGGGGTCGGTCGTGACCACCAGCGTCACGTCCGCCACGATGTCCTCGCGTGCGGGAATCTCGGCCAGCTTGAAATCGGTCGCGATGTGGCGCAGCGTGCTGTTGTTGTAGCGCGTCAGGATCTGGATCTGGTCGGCCTCGGGGATGAACACCGTCTGCGACACCCAGAAAAGACCGTACACGCCGTCCTCGGTCTCGTTGACGGCGATCTCATCCTGCGCCTGCGTGTACATCGTCAGCGACTCGCCCTCGGCAAGATAAGCCGCATAGGTCGCCTCGTTGACGAGCAAGGTCCTTGCCTCCTTCGGGATGCGGTCGGACAGCAGCACGCGCCAAAGCACGAGCGCAATGATGCCAAATACCAGCACGCGAAAGGCGTAGGTGAAGACGCGACCGACGATGATGCGCCCGCGGCTCATATGTCGCTCCGAATATTCTTGCATTTCCTGTTCAGCATCCATAGCGTGTTACCTCACTGTAAATTTTTGAGTCGGTCGAGCGCGTTCTGCAAAATGATCTGCGCGCTGAGCGTGTCGATGACCTGCTTGCGCTTTTGCCCGCGCGTGCCCGTCTCGTTGAGAAAGCGCGAGGCGGCCATCGTGGTCATACGCTCGTCGATGAGCAGCACGGGGAGGTCTCCCACCCGCTCGTCCAGCATATCGGCAAAGGCGCGGACGTGATCGGCGCGCGGTCCCTCGCTTCCGTTCATATTGACGGGCAGCCCCATCACAATGCCGCTGACCGCGTGCGTGCGCGCCGCCTCGGCGACGGCGTCCGCCGTTTTGGTCATACTGCCGGGCGCGACCGTCTCAAGCCCCGACGCCAGATACCGCGCCGCATCCGAGACGGCAAGTCCCGTGCGCACGTCGCCAAAGTCGACGCCGAGCAGACGTCCCGTGCTCGCCTTCAATTCTCTGATATCGTTGATTCTCATAGCTTCTCCTTTACGGTAACTGTTCCCCCGCCGTCAGACGGATGATGAGCGAGACGTCATCGGGCTGTACGCGTGCCTCGTGGGCCGCGCGGTTGCGGCATTCCTCACCGCACCGTGTGCAGCGGTGAATGATGACGTAGCCCTTCTTTCGGTCAGGCTCGGCGCGGACGGGCTTCATCGGCGCACCGCAGGGATTGGCGCGGTCACCGGGCAGAATGTCCACGTGGAGCGACCACAGACAAAACGGGCAGTGGTTGCGCGAGGTGTAGCCCAGCGGCTCGACCGTCCGCCCGCAATGCGTGCAGACAAAGCCCGCGTCATTTTTGGTAAATCGCTTTTGCTCCATAGTAAGCCCTCCTCCTCGTAGTATTCTATATTGTAACATAGATCACCGCAGGTGTCAAGACAAAGACAAAAGACGGCGGGAAAACGCGCCGCTTTTTTGCCGCGCGGCACTCATTCGGGAGAGAAAGAGGGCAAAATGCCGTCATTTTGCCTATTTTTTTCGTTTTGTAAGATAAAAATCAAGGAAAAACCGAAAAAATGTGTGAAATTTTCGCAAAAAACTTGACAAAAGGGAATGATTTGTATATAATATAGGTTGTCATTGTATAAAAGCGAGATATGCCCTCGGCAATCCGCTTCCGATCATCGAACAAGGAGGAAACAAAAATGCTCAGAACCTACCAGCCTAAGAAGCGTCAGAGAAAGAAGGAGCATGGCTTCCGCAAGAGAATGAAGACCGCTGACGGCAGAAACGTTCTCAAGAGAAGACGTGCAAAGGGCAGAAAGAGACTGACCTATTGATCAGCCCCCGCCCACATAAAACCTCCGATCGCCTCAAATGCACCGTGACTTCACATCGTATTTGCGGCATCGGGGTTTTTGCTATGTAAGAAAAAATACCCCGCAACCCCATCGCGCCCCCGACGGAAGCCAATGATCGAGCAAGCATCGAGCCGTATTTTACGGAGACAAAAAAGGAACGGATATGAAATTTGTCGCTATTCGCGAGCATCATCTTTATAATAAAGCATACAAGCAAGGCGGTCGGTTCGTCGGTAAGACGGTGGCCGTCTATGTTCTGCGTGACTATGCCGCGAAGCGATTGATGAAGGCGCATCCACTCAAGATATACGTCAACCGCATCGGACTGTCGGTCACCAAAAAGATCGGCGGTGCCTGCGTCCGCACACGAACCAAGCGCATTATGCGTGAGGCCCTGCGCGCTGTGCAAAGCGAGACCCCGCTCAAGACGGGGTACCTTGTCGTCATCGCGGCACGCAATGAGATCGTGGGTAAAAAAACGCAGGACGTGGAGAAGGATCTGCGCCGTGCCTTTGCGCAGTTGAATTTTTTCACCTCTGAGAGTGACGGACGATGAGACGGCTGTGTATCGCGCTCATCCGCTTGTATCAGCGGTATATTTCCCCCTTGAAAAGTGCCCCCACCTGCCGCTTTTATCCCACCTGCTCGGCGTATGCCGTGGAGGCGTTCGAGAAGCGCGGCTTTTTTGTGGGTGTGATCTTGACGGTTACGCGCATATTGCGCTGTCATCCGTTTACCGCAGGGGGTTATGATCCCGTGCCCGAGAGGGGACTTTCGCACAAGCGCGCACACACGTTCACGCAAGAGGATGACGAGGACGGTACCGACCTTGATAGTGTCCAAGACAATGACAACCGTGCAGAAGAGCCACCGCTCATCTGCGAGGACTACCTGCTTCGCCGCGAGCGAAGAGGCGAGTCCGAGGACGACCAAACCGACGCGTAAGCGTCACCCCCGCCGCAGCACCGCGCGGCATTCGAAAAAGGGCGGTGCGATCCCAACAACGAAAAGAAGGGAGCTTTTGCGGTTTTCCGCAAAAAGGAACTATGAAGAAAACGAACAAAACCATAGGCGGGAGAATTCTCGCCGCAGCACTGGTCGTGCTGATGCTGCTCGGCACGTTGGTTGGCTGTGCGTCGACGGCAAGCACCGTCGTGCTGACGGTCGACAGCGACGTGTTCCTTGAGATCGACACGACCGAGCCCGACCACAAGCTGGGAGCGACCGAGCTCAAGGCCATCGCCGATATGCTGGCATCGACCTACAATGCCAATTTCAAGACGAGCGAGATGCTGGTCGCGGCTTACCGCGGCTACGATATGCTGGCCGAGAACTTTGACGATACCGCTATCGATCCCACCGAGGTCGGTGAGCCCGATCTTGCGGCGGCTGTCAAGCTGATCGAGAAGGCCAATCTTGAGGCCAAGGGCGAGTACAAGGTGCTGACCGAAAAGTACAAGGAGCTGGGCGAGGCGGATGTTCGCATCCTCATCTCGTCGCTCAAGACGGACGTCGATCTGGACGCGAAGGGCGGTCTTTGGGATACGCTGCTCGGCTGGATCGGTGTGGCACTGGGCTGGATCACCAACGTGCTGGCAGGCGGATACTACATCATCGGTATCTGCATCTTCGCCATCGTCATCGAGATCCTGATGCTGCCGCTGGTGATCAAGCAGCACAAGAGCTCCATCAAGCAGGCCAAGCTCAAGCCCAAGGAGATGGCCATCCGCAAGAAGTATGCCGGTCGCGACGACCAGGCAACGAGACAGAAGCTGCAGGCAGAGCTTGGCGAGATGTATCAGAGAGAGAACGTCAACGCCGCCGCGGGCTGTCTGCCGCTGGTCATCCAGATGCCTATCATCCTCGCGCTGTATAACATCGTCATCGACCCTCTGCACTACGTGCTGGGTCAGGCTTCGGGTATGACCTCCGCGCTCAATCTCTACTACACCACCGCACACGCGGCGGGCGGTCTGGGCGCGACTGCCACGCAGGCAAGCCGCGGCTCGATCGCACTGCTGTCTGAGATCGGCTCGCGCCTTGAGGGTATCAAGGACTTTATGCTGCTCGGCAACGGCGATGCCGTCTACGAGCGTATGTCGAGCCTGAATATCCCCAACTTCACGCTGGGCAAGTTCAATCTGGGTGTCACGCCCAACTTTGACGATATCTGGCGTTTGAGGAGCGCTGGCATCAACGGCTGGCTGCTGCTCGTCCCCCTGCTGACCTTCGTCATCTATTTCTTCTCGATGAGACTGACCAAGAAGTTCACCTACCAGCCCACCAACATGGCGGCAGGCGACGACCGTCAGGCCGCTTGCTCGAGCTGGATGCTGGATATTATGATGCCCATGATGAGCGTGTGGATCACCTTCGTCGTGCCCGCGCTGATCGGTATCTACTGGATGTTCAAGAGCGTTCTGTCGACGCTGTCGCGCTTCATCATCAGCCGCATCCTGCCCTATCCGACCTTTACCGAGGACGATTACCGCGCCGCCGAGCGTGAATACGCAGGCAAGGCGTCCAAGCGATCCGCCGCTCCCGCACAGCACACCTACTCGCGCGGTACGACGATGGTCGACGGCCGTCCCAAGTCGCTCTTCCATATGGATGACGACGACTACCTCGCCCGCGTCGAGGCCGAGAAGGACAAGGCGAACGAGGACAAGGATGCCCCCAAGGATGACAAGGGCACGCTGGACGGTGTCTCGCTCAAGGACGACGACCGTCACGGCAAGAACAAAAAATCGGACGACCAGTGATCGCGCCGAATGAAAATGAGATAAGACGATTGGAGAATTATCGTGAGAAAGCAAGTTACGATTACAGCAAAAACGGTCGATGAGGCGCTGGCAAAGGCTCTCGAGGAGCTGGGCGCACCCGACCTCTCGGATATTGAGTACACGGTCGTAGAGGAGCCCAAGAAGGGTCTGTTTGGCATTGGCTCGACGCCTGCCGTCATCGAGGCGACCTACCAGAAGAACGGCGTCGCACTGGCGCTGGACTTCCTGAAGAGACTGACCAAGGATATGGGTCTTGACGTAACGATGGAGGTGCGTGACGGCACCAACGGTGACAAGGTCATCGCCATCGACGGCGACCACGCAGGCGTGCTGATCGGTCACCACGGCGACACGCTCGACGCACTGCAGTATCTGTCCAACCTCGCCGCAAACAAGAAGAGCGAGGGCGAGAAGAGAGAGTACGTTAAGATCACCATCGACGTCGAGAACTACCGCGCAAAGCGTGAGGATACGCTGCGTGCGCTGGCTCGCCGTATGGCATCGCGCGTCCTTCGCTATAAGAAGAGCGTCATGCTTGAGCCGATGAACCCCTACGAGCGCCGCATCATCCACTCGGAGATCCAGGGCATCGAGGGCGTTTCGACCAACTCGATCGGCTCGGAGGATAACCGTAAGGTCGTCATCTTCCTCGATGAGAAGTCGGAGGCGGCTCGCCGTACCCCCGCAGAGATCGAGGCAGAGGAGATCCTGCGCGACTTCGGTGAGGAGCTGTATTAAGGAAAAATACGTGTGGGGGGAACTTCTTGGAA
>JAGBTR010000048.1 GCA_017631215.1 Clostridia bacterium
AGAAGGAGAGTAGAATCATCTACCCTCCTTCTTTTATGCTCATTTCTTTTTCTTTAAGACCAAAAGAATCACGACGGCACCTGCGGCAACGATACCGACGCAGATCGTCAGGGTGAGCGTCAAGCCTTGACCGCTTGCAGGCTCCGATGTCGGAGGATCCTGCGTCGGAGCTTGATGCTCGCCATCTCCCTCCGAGGAGAGCGAGCTGCCACACAGCGTACAGCTGCCGTCATCGTCGTAGGTGTGGGGGGCGTAATCGCCGTAGCTCTCACCGCAGTGCTCACAAGCAGCGAGCGTATCACAAGTGGCTTTGCCGCCCACATGCCCCTCGTTGACGGTCACTGGGAAGTGGAACAGCCGACCGAAGGCGTTGCTGACAGTCAAGTTATATCGCTTGTTGGTGATAGGAAGACGGAACTGACCATCGATCACAGGGATGGCGTTGCTGCCATAGGTGACGTAGACCGTCTCGTCGCTCTCGATGCTCAGGATGGGGCTACCGCAGAAGACCTGACCCTCCTCGGCACCGATCACGCGTATCTCTCCCGTGGGAGCAAACTTGAATTGGTTGACCTCGCGGAAGGCGTAGCCGCTGACGGGCGAGAAGTAGTTGAAGTCGATGATGCTACCGTCCTCCGAGAAGCGGAGCAGAAGCAGCGTGCCAACACCCTTGCGGCTCTGGTCGATGTCCTGCGCGTTGGTCATCACCTGATAGACGGTATTGCCGTTGTCGCCCTTATCCTTGCGCATCACGAGGTCGCCGCTGTATTCGGTGCTCCAATCGTGACCGCAAAGCAGGAACAGTATATTCTCGTGCTTTTTGAGCAGCTCGTGCCACAGCTTGGTGCCGCTATCCCAGCGAGTACCGTTGCCCTTGAGGTAGTCGTGTACCGTGACGATAACGGTGTGGTCGGGATGGGAGGCGACGACCTCATTCGCCCACGCGATCGTCTCGGCATCGGGGCTGTATTCCAGTGCGACGATAAGGTAGTTGACCTTGGGCGCCTTGACGTAGTAGTACATATTGTCCGAGCGCCCCGACTCCTGCGATCCGCCGAACGATGCTTGATCGCTGAAATATTCGTAAGGGAAGTACTCGTTGTACATATCGGTGTTACGCGGCGTGTTGCCCGAGGCGGGCGTGAAGTCATGGTTGCCGTAGGAGATGGAGAACTCTACACCCGCATCCTTGAGAATATCAAAGCCGTGGCGTGCGTTCTCAAATTCCTTGGGGGCGGAGGCAGGATTGACGGCAAGGTGACCGTTCCACGTCACGTCGCCCATATCGGCGGCGAACAGGATGTTCTCCTTCTCGCGGTTGTCCGCGATCCATTGCATAACGGTATTGAGCTTGTCAGGATACGTCATAGACAGCTCCTGGATGTCGGGGATGACGGCGATGGAATAGGAGCCGGGTGTGACCTCGTAGTCATAGAGCCAATCCTTCCAGGAGGTGTCGGCGTACATCTTGTACTGTACGCGGTCGATGTAGAGGTCGGTCTCTTCATAGACGCTTATGGATATCCCGATGGATCGCACCTGATCGGGCGTGAAGTCTGATTCTGCCGTCATATCTTGGATGGGTATGATGACGGTATGGTAGTCCTCGCTTGAGATCTTAGCTGTATCGATCTGATAGCGGGCAGATCGGTGCTCTTCGTCCGTCAGCGCGACACTGAGGCTCTTCAACGCCAGCGGATCGTCCGCCTTGAGGGAGATCTCTAATGCGGTAAGAGAATAGGAGAGAACGCTCTGCTGATCGGAGAAACCAGCGACCGTACCGCCCATATCAGAGACGAGCGGATCGCATTTCAGCCGCAACGCGCCGTTTTCCATCGTCATAAGATAGTGATCGGACTCCCATTTCCTCGATGCATCAGCCGACTCAAAGTCCTCGCAGAAAAGATCCTCTGCGATGGGAACGATCTCGATATGATCAATACCGATCAGCATCTCCTCGTTCAAGAAGAAATAGGTACGGAAGTAGTTGACGCTGCTGATGTCGAAGGGCGGGCGAAGCTCTCCCGCAGAGGACAAGGGGAGATAGATGCTGTTCCAGCCCGCTTTGAGTGCTTGGAAGGTTACGTCGGTGCTCCAGTGGATCTCGTTGTAGTCGGATTTTCCTGCGCTGGTCAGCTCGATCTCGCCATGGGGCTTGATCGCATCGGGCTTGGAGACGTAGAGCTGAAAGCGAAGAGCCAGATCCCCGACCTCATAGTCGCTCAGATCAAGCGGCTTTGCACGCATATCGACGACCATAGCGACGGCCTTGCCGCTGATCGCCTCGCCCGCGAACATCAAAAATTCGTCGCCCGTGTCCGAGTCGATCTTCTCGACCTCCTTGCCGAGCGAGACGGCGATGGTGCGGTCGGTGACGTTCGAGATGGAGAATGCGCCCTCAACAGGTATGACGTCGGGCTTTTCATAGACGCGATCTTGTATCTTGCCCGTGGAGAGAAATTCGCTTGCCTCGCTGTCTGCGGCAACGGGCACGATCGCCGCAGAGCACAGCAGGGCGAGCGCCAAAAAAATGAGAGATAGGCGTTTCATTTTGTGTTGCTCCTTTTAAGATGGTGTGATCGAATGGATGACCGTACAAGACCGAGCGTTTTGCAATGTGTATCCTTGAGAAACGCCCACCGCTCGGGACAGAGTCTCGCACGGTGGGCGTTTTGATCAATTACGAATCAAGACGTACCTTGACGGTCTGCGTGGCAAAGGGCTCGACACAAACGGTCAGCGTGTTACCGCTGAAGATGATGGGCTCGTCGTTCTGCTCGGTCAGATCGGTGTAGCACGCATCCGCAATCGGTGCAGCCAGCGTGACCTCGGTCACGCGTTGTGCATCGGTGCGGTTGTACAGACGCACGATCAGATCGCCGTTTTCATCGAGGTGGATGCCCGAGACGCTAAGTCCCGTGGGACGCTCCAGCTTGACAAAGGAATGACTGAGCGGCAGCGTACCCTCGTGCGGTCTGCCTGCTACCGAGACGATCTCGTGGTTGTAGATGTCCGCTTCACGCTGGGCGTCGTCGCCGCCGCGCACGACCGCAATGGCGGTGTGGAAATGGTGACGGTAGATCTCAGGATAGGGATCGGGGAAGAAGGATGCGTGGATCAGCGCGATCTCACCGCGACCGCGATAGCCACGGAAGCCGTACTTGGTGTCCGCCATCAGCTGCAGATAGGCGGGCTTGCCGCCCTCGGCGGGCAGCATCTCCATACGACCGATCGAGGGGACGTCGAAGGGAAGCTCCTCGCGAACAACCGTGCCGTTGGCGATCTCGTAGCGGTATGCGCCGATGGGGTAGCTAGCGGGGGCGGAGAAGGTCAGCATCTGCTGGGTGTCATTGTTGCCGATCTCGAGCCAGTTGACGTGAATGTCGAAGTCGATGGTGCGGCTGCCTGCATTGAGGCGGACGAGCACCGAAAGACCCGAGCCGCGCGAGCCGAACGAGGTGTCATAGCTGAACCACTGGGTCAGCGGACCGCGCGAGTAGTTGGACACGCGGATGCGGCTCTGCTCGTTGATGATATCCGTCTTTTGCGTCGGACCGTGCGTCCAGGCGCTGTGACCGATCTTGGGATTCTCATAGAGCAAACGGAACTGTCCCATACTCTTGTCGCCCTCGGGGACGAGCTCGGTGCCGCTCTCCTTGTCGATGAGCGAGACCAGCGTGCCCGTCTCGGCGTCGAACTCGGCGCGCAGATATTCGTTCTCAAGCAGCATGTTCTGGTCACCGAAGGTATCGTGACGGCGGCCGGCCGTCACAGGGTGATTGAAGCGGCCCGGATCGACCTCCTCACGCTGCTTGATGATGACGGTCTGATAGCCCAGTGCAGGTACCTTGACGCGGAGCAGAACGGTCGAGAAGCTGTTGCAGTAGTAGCCCTGA
>JAGBTR010000049.1 GCA_017631215.1 Clostridia bacterium
CAGCACGCCGTCGCGGTCAGCGTCCCAGCGGTCGGGGTTCTTTTCACTCCACGCGTAGCCGATGAGCGACTTGACCGTCGCCCAATGCGTCCTCAGCCAAGCATCGTCGCCGCTGAGCTTCCATTCGCGATAGGTCTTGATGACCGATGCCATCTGACCGTCCAGGCACGCGCGGAAGCCCCACACGCCGCGTCCGAGCGGCAGCACGGTGCGGAATTCCATCTTGCCGTCCGCGTCGGTATCATACTTGAACTCGGTCTCACGGATGCTCCGCTCCAGCTCGGGATAGAGCAGGCACAGCGCCCAGGCGTAGCTCCAGACGTGCGTACACGTGCCCTGACACGAGCCCTCGCGCTCATGCACGCCCTCCCAGCCGTAGAAGGTGCCGTCCTCCAGGCGCAGGACGGTCGAGGTCTTGAGCACCGAGAGGTTGGATGCCGCCGCGTCAATGACGGCGGGATCGAGCGTTGCGCCGTGCAGCACGTCGCGGAAGGTCAGCGTCCCCTTGACCAGCCGCTCGCGGTTCTCCAGCGCATAGCGCGCCGAGGCGAGCGAATCGGCAAAGAGGGTGGCGTAGTAGTTCTTCCACGTGATATCCTTACCCTCGGCGTCGCGGTAAGCATCCCAATAATTGTAGCAATTGGGGACGTTCCACGCCAGCGCGAACGAGAAGGTCAGCGTCTCGCCGCGTGCGGTCGCGCTCGTGCCGACCGAGGCGATGTCGCCCCGACCGCGCAACGGCTTGCCGGGCTCGGCGTAGTGGCGGTCGTAAAGCACGCCGCGCGTCAGCTCCTGCCAGAACGTCTCGACAAAGTCCTGCTGCCAGTCGCTTCGGTACCAATACGCCTGCACCAGCGCCCCCTCGCGACACCCGACAGCGGCGGTCAGGTCGCCATAATCACGGTCGCTCTCACCCAGCCCCGCGTGGCGCAGCGTGACCGAGGCGATCTCTCCCTCGCCCGTCTTTTCGTTGACCGTGGCGGCAAAGGGGTTATTGACCGACAGCACCACGCTGTAACGGACGCCCTCGATGCGGCTGTTGACCGCAATATCGAACATCGCCACGGGCAGGCTCGAGTCGTCCGCCTCGTGCGGGATCATCGGGTTGTAGGCGGTCATCACCACCTCGGCGGGAAAGTCGTCGTCCGCAAAGGTCAGCGTGGCGACGGGAAAACGACCGTCGAAGGTGACGTGACGGAAATGAGGAAACGCGCACATCGTGCCGCCGTGGGGGCCAAAGCCGTAGGCGTTGAACTTAGCCTGCCCGTACTGACCGATGAGCTGTCCCGTATGCTCGCCCTGCAGCACGCGCACGTCGACGCGACCGTCGGGATACTCTGCCCGAATGGCAAAGTGGGTATAGGGATTGAGACTGCCCTTGTTTGGGCGGTTAAAGATCTCCCAATCGACAAATTCACCGTTACCCGCAAGACCGATCGAGCCCGTGCCGATGCCGCCAAGCGGGAAGGATATTTCGTTCAGTTGCTCATTTTGATAGATCATAATTACACCTCTATTTGCTCTCGCATCGTTAATCCCTCTCGGGGTCAGGCTTGAAGAAGTCGCCGTCGGTCAAAACGACACGTTCACCCTCGGCGTCACTTATGAGCGTTCCTGCCACAATATCCGAGCCGTCGTTCCATGCCTTCACCGCGGCCGCCGCGCCAAGTCCTCTCACCGTCACGTTTTTGAACGAAAGCTTGCGATAATGGCACACACGCGCCACACATCCGCTCGGAGCGTCGCCCACGCGGGGCTCGGCATAGGCGAGATCACAATCGACAAACGATACCGTGATGGGAGCGTCCTTGTCTCCGTAGATCATCATGGGCAGTTTCAGGCCCGTCGCCTTGACATTTTCAAACGAGATATCCAGCAAGGGCTTATTTTGCTGCCACGGGTTGTTGCCCGAGAAGTCATACTCCAAAAAGCGCGTGGCGTTCTCCACCGTACAGTTACGCAGACGGATATTTCCGCCCGGCTTACGAATGGGACGCGAATAATCGGCATAATACATATAGGCGTTGAGCATATTGCGGCGGTGCTTATGTGCATCCTCGGGCGTCACCGTACCGTTGATTTGGTCGGTCTTGCTCAACGTCATACGGTGCATGTACTCGCCGGGACCCACGATGGCGGTATCCTCCACCAGCACGTCGGTGCCGCCAAGCCGAAACGCACTGCAGGCGCTGTTGAGATAACAGCGCAGGACGAGCAGGTTTTGGTTGTCCACGCCCGCGATGCAGTCATCCCCCGTCTTGAATACGCCGTCGCAAATGGTGACGTCCGTGCAGGTGGTCATATGGACACCGTCATGACCGCCTGAGACGCGCGGACGCTCGATGCGAACGTCCACGCAATCGAACAGCACAAAGCCAAAGTGACCGCTGTTGCGGATGTCAAGACCCGTAAAGGTCAGATGCTCACAGCGGTGCGCGCTGATCGCGTGGGGACCGCGAAATTCCTCCTCGCCGCGCTCGTCGTAGCAATCCCGTCCGTCGATGTAGCTGCCCTCCTCGCAGACGATGGCAATGTCGTGCGCATCGACGGCGCGCAGCATAGCGCGGTTCCAGGTGCTCAGGCACTTGTTGCGATGGCTCATATGGTGACGCTCGTATTCCGAGCGCACGGCATACGGACACCAAATCACGTCCGTCTTGTGCTCGTCTCCGATGGGCTCAAGCGTGTCGGCAAGGATATGATCGTAATCCGAAAGGTCTCGGCTGCCGATCAGGTGCGCATCCTTTTCCAGATGCAACGTCACGCGAGAGCGCAGCCGAACGTCTCCGATGTACCAATCTCCCGCGCTCACGCGAACCTCACCGCCACCCGCCAGGTAGCACTCATCGATCGCACGCTGAATGCCTGCCGTTGCATCGCGTGCATCGGCAACGTAATCGGTCATATTCCATACTTTCATTTTTTTACCTCCTCGAGCCACACCGCGTGCTCAATGCCGAGACGAACGGTGTGAGCGCCCGTCGCCTTCCGTTCTTGCTTGCATTATAGCACAGAACCGTGGCGTTGTCCATAACTTTTTAAAATATAAAGGGCAACGCGTGCAAATTGCATCCGTTGCCCTTGGGGCACCTCGCGCCAAGCCTTGGCGGGGTTATATATTCAACATGATCAGCGCGGCAAGAATTCCCGTCAATGCCGCCCATTGCAATTTGCGCAGACGCTCCCCGAACAGGCAGATGCCGGCAAGCGTTACCGCCAAAATGGTCGCCACGCTGAAGGTGGGATAGACGATCACCGCAGGCAAATGCCCCAGTGCCATCAGCAAAAACTTGGCAGAGAAGAAATTGGGCACGCCGACCAGCACGCCGAAGAGCAGTGCGTATTTGTCGGGGCGTTCCCGTTTCCAAAGAATCAACGCAAGGCACAGCACAAAGGCACTGACAAAGGTATAAAACAAAAACAGATCGCCATATTCCGCAGGACCGTATACCTCAAACACCTTGGACATCGCGTCGCCGCCTCCTCCTGCCAACAGCATCAGCAGCAAGGGGAGTCTGGCAGTGGAGGCGGTTGCGCCCTTTTCATAATTGATCAGAACGATCGCACCCACGGCCAAAACAAATCCGATCCACTGCACGGCAGTGGGGATTTCCGCAAAGAGAAAAACGGACATAACCACCGGCACAAGAAGTCCCAGCTTCATAAACACCGAGGACAGCACGACGCCGTTTTTGCGGGTATTGTATTGCAGCAGCACGAAGCCCGCAAGATACAGGACACCGTTGACCGCACCCAGCCCCACCGTCAGACCAAGGTCGGGCAAGGGCGTGGAAAACAGCTGTGCGCGGGCATACAGCGCCGCCAAAGAAAGGCAGGTCAGGTAATTGACGGCAAGCATACTGATATTGCCTCGTACCACGCGCGAGCTCAGTCGCATCACAACGGCGATGGTCGCGCTGCTCGCGATCGCCAAAAGAAGATACAGCATACCGTCTTCCCTCCCTTTTTCCTCTGTGCCGCACCGTCGGCTGATGCTATTATACCACACTTCGTTCGTTTGTCAAGGCAATGGGAGAGAGAAAAAGACGACGCCCCGCATCGGGGGCATCGTCTTGTTATTTTTCCTCTGCGGCGCGGTCACGCCTCGATCTTTATGGTGAAGATGCTGTCAGCATACAGCTCTATGTACCAAAGCTTACCGTCAACCTCTATTTGAGCTTGGCATCCGTGATCGTTGGGATTGATCAGGATTGCCACCTTTTTTCCATCCCTGTTGTCGATCAACACGCCCTCAATGTCCTTGGGATACTTGGGGTAGGCGCTCATCGGTACGTTATAGGCATCGGAGACCGAAATGGGATAGATGCGTGACGTCGGTGTGATGTAGGGGGCGATATGCGAAAAAGCCTTATACTGGCCGCTGTAGGTCAGCTCGCCGCTTTGCGAGTCTCGCGTGACCAAGCCCCCGCACGTTCTGAGAAACGGGCCGACGTTTGGCCCGCCCATCTCGTCGAGCATCAGATTCCAGCCCGTAAACGAGCGATATCCGGCTTTCAGTGCCTTGACCATCATCAGCCCCCACTTGCACCAATCGGTATCATAATGATCGGTCAGTCTTGGACCGCCCTCGGTAAAGTGAAGTTCGAGGCTCGGAAAAGTCTCTTGAACGATCTTCGTTTGCTCGATCGTGCCTCGATAGTAGTGGAATGCGACACCGTCACAGGCCTTTGCCAAGCCCTCGCAATTCTCAAGCGACCAAAGCACGCGCTGTGTGTCATTGAAGTTATGATCGTACATCCAGATCTTCACGTCAAGCCCCTCTGCCCTGAACTTTTGGCGCAGGAGCTTGATAAAGCGTGCTTCGGTCTCGGGATGCCAGATGCACGCGGGCATTTTCCCGTCCTGCTGTATGCCCGGTTCGTTTTGCGGCGTGATCGCGGAGATCTTGATGCCGTAGTCGGCATACGCCTTGATGAACCTGATGATATAATCGGCATAGCAGTCCACGTACTGCTCGCGCATAAACCCACCGCATATACATCCTCCGGTCTTCATCCAGCCGGGAGGGCTCCAGGGCGACGCAAACAGAAGGATATCCGGATTGATTGCAAGAATCTCCTTGATGATCGGTATGATGTATGCTTCATCGCGCTTGACCGAAAAATGCTCGAGCGCGGTATCAAAGGGATGATCGTCATACGAATATATCTCGGGGGAATAATCGCTCGAGCCGATGCAGATTCTGCCGACCGACAGTCCAAGTCCGTCTTTGGAATAAATATCGTGCAGAAGCTTGTTTCTCTCTGAAGCATCCATCAAGCTCAATTCATAGCAGGAAGAAGGCGTGATAGCAACGCCAAATCCGATAAATCCGCTGTAGCTGTCTTCCGAGATTTGAAGTGCCTGTGCGCCCGGAACGTATGGTGCGGCAAATGCCTCGCGTTCGGAAAGCAGGTGGTTTTTATCCGTAAATCTGATTTTTGAGGTCATAGCATAATCTCCTTTTTGTATTTTTCTTAATTCTAATACAAAAATATCCTTTTGTAATTATATTTTTCGTTTTATTTATTGTATTTTTCAACAAATCGTGATATAATGGCCAAAATACGAGGAGGAGGCCGGATGTATGGATAAGGAAAGCGTTTTGAATTGGTTTGGCTCGGACGTTGATTTTCGCGTAACGAAGGTGCTCAAGCAACATTGGTATAAAAGAAGATACAGCTACCTGAATGCTCCGAGACCGGATTTCGGGCTCATGCTTCTTGTCAGGGGAAGCGTCGACTTTTTAACCGAACACACAACCGTATCCGCTCGAGCAGGAAATCTTGTTTTTTTATCAAAGCATTCGCGCTATGAGGCTGTTTTTTCGAACGAGGTCGAGGATTATCTCATTTGCTTTGATGCGGATGAAGGCAGCATCTTGCCGTCTTCACCCATGATTTTATCCCAATCCGTCGACCTTGCATGCTTTGAAAAAATTCGCATACTGTCAGACGAGAACAGCTACACTACACGTACGCAGTTGTATAACAAAGGTGCTTTTTTGCTGCTCTTGGACAGTATTGTGGAAAGCTCGAGGGACGAGAACGACGAGCACGGCAATATTGTCAAGCTCGCGTGTGAGCTTTTACAAAAAAATGATCAGCTTTCGATTGAACAAATCGCAAAAGAATGTGCGGTCAGCACAAGCTTGCTACGTCAGCTGTTTGTCAGACGGCTGGGATTGTCACCAATACAATATCGAACGGATATCAAGCTAAGACGCGCCATGTATCTGATGGAAGCCACCAATATGACCGTGAGCGAGATCGCACAGACGCTATCATTTTTTGATGCGGCGTATTTTTGCAAGGTGTTCCGAGCACACACCGGTATGACTCCCACGCAATATGCCAAAAGCAAACGAATATAAAGCAAAGGCAATATCAAACCCGATGGAATGATATTGCCTTTTCATTTTTCACCCCGCCAGGTCTCCCATCTCGGCGAGCATATTCTCGATGAAAATACCGTATCCGACGGTGGGGTTATTGATGAGGACGTGCGTGATCGCGCCGACCAGCTTGCCGTCCTGGAGGATGGGGCTGCCGCTCATTCCCTGCACGATGCCGCCCGTCTCCTCGAGCAGCGCCTCGTCGGTGATGCGGACGGTGAAGCACTTGGAGCCCTTGGCATCGCGGTCGATGGCCGAGATGGCGGCGCTATACGCGCATCTTTCCCCCGAGGTCAGCGTGCAAAGGATGCTCACCTCACCCTCGCGCACCTCCTCGCGCGGCACGATACCGCACGTCTCGGCGGGCAGATGATCAGGGATGTGTCGAGAGATGCCATAGACACCGCAGGGCGTATTCCCCAGCAGCGTGCCCTCACGCGAGGCGCCGAAATAGCCGCGAAGCTCACCCGGTGCGCCCGCCGCGCCACGGTGGACGCCGCTGATGGTGACGGGCGTGACCTGCCCGCGATGGAGCGGCATCAGCTCGCCCGTCTCGGTGTCGCAGATGCCGTGACCCA
>JAGBTR010000050.1 GCA_017631215.1 Clostridia bacterium
CGCGATCTCGAAGATGGCGTTGAAGTTCTCGATCGTTCCGCTGTGGTTGGGGATGTCGCCGTTGAGCACGAGCAGGTGCAGTCGGTCGCCAAAATAGCGCGCCGCCGCCACGGGCTCGGTCACAAGGTTATGTGCATCTGCAACGTGGTAGACGTTGATCTCGCCCTCGCTCGGCAACGGTCGGAAAGGAACCGTGAGCGTCTGCTCGGGCTCGTTGGTCGGGAAATAGGGCTTGCGCTCGATGATGTTATGCCAGACGACGGTATACTCGCCCGCCGCATCCAGCACGCTCATCGGCAGCTCGACGCAGTGCACCAGTTTACCCGAGCGCAGCACGCCGCAGGCATCATCGTAAAAGGTGCGGTCACCGACGCGCACGCGCACGACAGCCTCGCGCTCAAAGGGGATGAAGATCATATATCGATCCTCCACCGCAAAAACGGTGGGGAGACAGTGCATATCCTGGGGCGTTTGCAATTGTTTCATTCCATAACCTCCGCAACATGTGATTGAGACGATTATACCATACCCTCCGCGCTTTGTCAAGCGAGGACGGAGCAAGACTGCCGTTTTTCTCGCTTTTGTCCTCCGCACGCGGAAAGCACCTTGCCGACGCGACAAAAAAGGGGATACCGACAAGCGGTATCCCCTCTCTTATTTGAAATTAACCGAAGACATCCTCGGGCAGTACGATCGGGTCTCTCTTGTCGCCGTCGTAGGTGCTCGTCGTGATGATGTCCTTTGCCTCAAACGACACAGCAGTCAGAGAGGCGCGCTCATAAACATTTTTCATTTCACTTACCTCCCTTAATTGTTTGCATACGCCGAAGCCGACACGCCATAGTTGTAGAGTGCCTCAAGCAGGGCGGCCGTCTTGGTCATTTCAGCATTGTACTTGGTGGCCAGATAGTGATTGACCGAGTAGGTCAACGTCTGAGCCTCGCCCTCGGCAACGAAGGATGCCGTGTAGGGCGTGTTGAAGTTGCTTGCCGTTACGGGGACCTCAACGTAGTTATATTCGACACCGTTTGCACCGGTTGCCTTACCGAACTCGGTGAAGGTATAGTCGCCAACCTGGACGGTCAGACCCTCGGTCGACGCGGCGGTAAAGCCGTAGCGGATACGGACAGTGCCGTCCAGCACCAGCGTAGCGGTCGTCCACTTGCACGCGCCTGCCTCGCCGTCTACCACCGTGCCAAGCTTACACTTGGCAAGATTCTCGGCATTGAAGGTCGTCGTCGTCAGGGTCAGACCCTCGGTAACGGGCGTGCCGTAGCCACCCGTGAGGTAATTCTGTGCGGCCGCGCCGTAGGTCAGCAGATCGCCCAGAAGCGTGCACAGCTTGGTGTTCGTGGGATACTTGGTCAGCATATTGGTGCAGTATTGCTTGATGCTGTACGTCTTGACCTCGCCCTTGACCATACATCCGTTCTGATCCAGGAACCACGGCGTCATCGTCAGCGTGTCACCCATACGGTGTGCGGGGATGCCGTTAAAGCCCGAAACGTACGACGCATTCATACCGTTGGCCGAGGTCGAGCTCAGCGTTGCCATATCCCAAATGCGCTTGGTTCCAGCCTCGCCCTTCAGCAGATATTCCACCGTCAGCGCCTTGACTTCCTTGGTAGGAACGACCGAGGTGATGGCAAGATCGATCGAATCGGTCAGCGTGGGCTGTGCGCTCGCGACGTGCAGACCGATGGAGCTGTTCTCGGCGAAGTGGACATTGTCAACCTCTACCTTGTAGCCGGCAGGCAGCGCAGCGTTCGGGAAGAAGTTGATACGGACGATATCGGAGATATCAATGCCCTTCGTGTTGTTTTCCAGATTGAACAGGCTCAGCGGAACCTTAACGGTCGTCCACTCGCCCTCAACGATGCCGTAATTGTCCAGATCAATGGCGATCTCTGCCTCCTTGGTGTCAACCGACATGCTCGAAGCAATTTCAAGCTGGAAAACGTTGTTGAACAGCGTCTTACCCGTCACCTTAATGTCAAAGGCCAGCACATCCTTATCCCTGGCATCCAGCGGATGATACGTTGCCAGATAGGCACGTGTACCGGTAGCAACGGGGCCGGTGTAAAGTGCGTTGACCTCGCTGCCGGGGCCACCGGTGATCACGTTGTCGCAGATGCCGACCACACCGCCGTCAAAGAAGGTGATGTTGTCAATAGCAGCAACCGACTTCTTCTCGGCGGTCGTTGCCGTGCCGCCCTGGACGTAGGTACGGAAATAGTTGAAGTTGGTGGGATCAAAGCAAACACGTGCGTCTGCATTGTTAATCGAGGCGCTGTAGAACAGCGAGTAAATGGGCATTTCCACGCGGTTCCAGCCGTCCTTGAGCGTACCCTTGCTGCCGTCCTCGTTGACGACGTGGTTGCCGAACATCTGATGGATCGTCTTGCCCGACGAGGTGATCTGCTGATGGTCGCAATTGCCGTACGAGGAAATACCCATCAGGAACGTAACCTTATCGCCCCAATAGTTGACGTTCTCCAGATACAGATCAAAGCCGATATGGTCAGCCTTGGAAATATCGTGAGCTGCACTCAATTTCGAGTCGTTGACGTTGTTGGCACCTGCCTTGATCAGATCGTCGCCTTGGGCGACGTTAAGCATATTGGCGGCCATGGTGTAGCCCACGCCGTCCTTGCTCGGCACCTGAACGCGGTTGCCCGAGGCGATACCCGTGTCGATGTCGAGCACGACGTTGCCCTCTTCATCCTTGGTCACGGGGATATAGTCAAGCGCCTTGAAGTTACGCGTGGCAACGACCAAGCCGTTTTCAAACGTCTGGTCAGAGGTAGCCTTCCACATACGGATAAAGTCAAACTCAGCGGGATCGAAGACACCGCGCTCGCCGCTCGACTTATCCGTCAGCTTGGATGCCAGAATGGTTACCGTCTGCCACTTCCCGGCCTCAAGCGTCGTACCGGTCAACGTGTTGATCGTCGAGGTTCTGCTGATCTCCTCGTAGTCGTTTGCGCCGGCCGAGGTCATCTCGAAGTTGATCGAGGAGTTACCGAACGCGGCGTCGGATACGTAAATATCAAACTGAAGGCCGTAAAAATTCTCGCAGAAGGGTCTGGAGTGAGTCAGCGTGAAGCTACCCCACGACGTTGAGGCGCTAATCGTTTCGCTCGTGCCCTGCGTGTTGAACCAGACCCACTCACGCTTGCCGTCGGTCTCAACGCCCTCGGCACCGACCAGCTCACCGTCCTCATTGACAACGTCAGCGATCGAGCCGTTGGTCGAGCCGCCGAACATTGCCTTCTCACCCGACCAGATATCTACCACGGGCTTGCCTGTCGTATTGCCCCCCAGCGTTGCTCTGGCGATAAGAACCGTACGCGTCACGCCGTCGGCATAGGTACCTTTCGTCCAGGCATTGTTGAAAATACGATAGAAGTCGAACTGCGTCTCATCCAAGGTGCCCGCGCCTCTGGTATTGAGCGGGATCTTCAGATGGTTCCAGCCGCGTGCCAGCGTAACGCCCGCGCGGTCGGCCAGAACAG
>JAGBTR010000051.1 GCA_017631215.1 Clostridia bacterium
AATGAGATCCACCAAAAGAGCATTGTTCAGCAGTGCCGTTGCGCTTCTGCTGTGCTTCTCGATGCTCCTTGGTACGACGTACGCTTGGTTTACCGACTCGGTGACCTCGACCAACAACATCATTACCTCGGGTAATCTTGACGTTGAGCTTTATTACCAGACCGAGGGTCAGACCGACTGGACGAAGGTGACCGAAACGACCAACGTATTCAAGGCAGATGCGCTTTGGGAGCCCGGTTACACCGAGGTCGTCAAGTTCAAGGTCGTGAACGAGGGCTCGCTTGCGCTCAAGTACATCCTCAATGCCACGGTGGCAAGTGAGGTTGGCTCTGTCAACGAGAGCGGCGAGGCATTCAAGCTGTCCGACTTCATTAAGTTTGGTGTTGTCGACGGTGCACAGAGCTACACGCGTGATAATGCGATCGCCGCTGTGGATGCAACGGCAACGGCACTGAAGACCGAGTACAACTCCGCCGTTACCGAGCTGGCGGCCAAGAACGACACCGATAGCGACGAGAAGATCGTGACGATGGTCGTGTATATGCCCACGACGGTTGGCAACGATGCCAACTACAAGAAGGGTGAGGCTGTGCCCACCATCCATCTTGGCATCAATCTGGTGGCAACGCAGGTCGAGGCAGAGTCCGATGCCTTCGGTACGGATTATGACAAGCCCGCGCCCCTTCCCGAGGTCGCGCACGGTACCGTTGCAGGTGCTGACACTGAGATCCCCGCAGGTAAGGCTACCGTAAACGTTCCTGCGGCGGCAGGTGACGGCAAATACACCTTTACGATCGCAAACGTCAACGAGACCACCAACGCTAACGATGAGGTTACGGTCTCCTTCGACCTTGCGCTTGAGAAGGACGGCGCGGCTGTCGTTGAGCAGGCGGGCGTGGAGTACGAGGTGACCTACCACGTAGGCACTGACCTTCAGATCATCAAGGTTCGCCATAACGGTGTCGACATCCCCAACTATACCTACGACCCCGCAACGGGTGATATCACCTTCAAGACCTCGTCCTTCAGCCCCTTCGAGATCGTCTATATTGAGGTTCCCGCAGGCGCTCACAAGGTCGTTGTCAACGGCAAGACCGAGTATTTCCTCAATCTCTATGAGGCTGTTGCCGCAGTAAGCGGCGAGACCGCTATCACGCTGGGAAGCGACGTCACGCTCACCGAGACGCTGGTATTCGATAAGGATGCCACCGTATCGCTTGATATGAATGGCTTCACCGTCAGCGGTCAGCTCGAAAAGCTCGTGGAGGTTTCCGACGGTACGCTGTCGGTAATGAACGGCTCGTTCAAGAACGTTCACGACGCGGCGGTCGAAACCAAGTACAGCATTTATATGAGCGGCGATGCCAAGGCAGAGATCAAGGGCGTTAATATCGAGACCACCGGTATCGGTATTATGATGACCGACGACGCTCACATCACCGAGCTGAATGCCAACATCGACTCCTACATTACCGTCAGCGGTTACTGCAGCTTTGACGCTGTAAGTATGGAGGAGAACGCAAAGATCGACCTGATCTCCGGCGGTACTTACAAGACCTACTTTGCCGAGAGCATGTTCGAGGCAAAGCTGGCAGGCAAGTCTATGAGCTATAATCAGTGCTATACCATCAACCTGAATTCTGCCGGTGCTTACATTGGCGAGATCAGCGGCGGCACCTTTATCGGCGCGATGGATACCGCTAACAACGGCACCCCCATCCACGTGAACAACGGTACGGTGGCACTGATCAGCGGCGGTTATTTCGGATTTGCCGAGAAGGCTTTCGCCGATGCCATTTATGTGCTGTATGCTAACACCGCATACGGCGGTAAGATCGAAAAGATCACCGGTGGAACCTATGAGAAGGGCCACAAGCCTGCGGACGTTCCTAGGTACACCGGCTATGGCTGCGATTTTGAAAACATCGTTGCCGCTTCCGGCTGCAAGGTTGAGCTGACCGGCGAGACCGTTGTCAGAGGCAATCAACTTTCCACTAAGGTTAAGGAAGTCACGCTCGACGTTGTAAGAGTCGTTCCCCAGTAAACCAAACAATTCATCATTGGCGAGGAAGACCAACGGTCTTCCTCGCCTTCCTTTTCAAAAAAGCACGGCATACCTCGTTCGGGTATGCCGTGCTTTTGTCAGCTTATTGGGATGGGCAAGATTTTGGTTATTCGACCTCGATCACCATATCGCACCGCTCTCGCACGCGCATACCTTCAAAATAGCGCCGTTCCAGCGGTATCCATTCCTTGAAAAAGCGCTCCGCCATATTGGGCGTGTTGCGGTGGCGGATGCGGGCGGCTTGGTGCTCGGGCGAGATGGCGAGAAAGACGGACATATCGTAGGCGGGAGCGAGGTCGGGGTGCATCGAATAGGCGCCCTCGATGACAGTCAGCGGCGTCGGCTCCACCGCGACGGGCGAGGCGAGCGTCATCGTCGCGCAGTCAAAGGGATGATAGACGATGACCTCACGGCGCGCAAGGGGAGAGAGCACCTCTGCGGCGAAGCGCTCGCGGTCGACGTTGCCGCCGATCTCGGCAAGGCGCTCGGGCGTGCGCTGATCGGGGCGCAGGAAAAAGTCGTCCATATGCAGAACGGTACAGCCGTACAGATGCGCGAGCAGCTCGCCCAGCGTGCTCTTTCCGCTTGCACTGCCGCCCTCGATGGCCAGCGTCAGCGAGCCGCGCGCTAAGCGGCGGTCGATCTCGCAAAGCAAGGGCAGATAGGGCAGGTAGCGATTGGCGATGACGCGGTAGGCGGGGCGGAATGTCTTGCGGAAGTCCGCGGAATGATGCAGCGCGGGATAGCCCTGCGCGCGCCAAGGTGCAAGGGCGGCGTCAAGGTCTTGCGCGGTGAAGGGAAGCAAGACCTCCTCGGCCAGTGTGCGTGCGACGGCAAGGTGCTCTTCCAGTACCGCCACGTCCTGCTTGGGCTGCGCGGCGGACAGACAAAGCAGCCGTCCCAGCGTGCGCGCGGAAAGCCCGTGTGCGAGGATGGCAAGATGCACGCGGCTGTATGCGCCGCAGAGTGGCTCGACCGCGTGGGCGAGCGGAGCGGGCGTGGTATCGAGCGGGAGCGC
>JAGBTR010000052.1 GCA_017631215.1 Clostridia bacterium
CTTGTACTCAGCACACTTGATATCGTCAACCACGATCAGGTTGCCCTCAGCAACCTTAGCAGACAGTGCGCTGTAAAGAGCGGCACGTCTTGCCTTCTTGTTCATGGACAGGCGGTAATCTCTGGGCTTCGGGCCAAGAGCGACACCACCGTGGGTCCACTGAGGAGCACGAGTCGAGCCCTGACGAGCGCGGCCGGTACCCTTCTGACGCCAGGGCTTCTTACCGCCGCCGCTGACCTCGGTACGGGTGAGCGTGGACTGGGTGCCCTGTCTCTGATTCATCAGATACGTTCTGACAGCAGCATGGAGGACAGCGCCGTTGATCTCTGCGCCGAAGATAACATCGGACAGCGTGATCTCACCGACTTCCTTGCCGGTCATATCCATAACTTTTACGATAGGCATTGTTTATATCCTCCTTCCGCTTATGCTTTCACCGAGTCGCGGATGAACACGATGCCGTCCTTGGCGCCGGGGATGGCACCCTTGACTGCGATCAGGTTCTTCTCGCTGTCGATTCTTACAACCTTGAGGTTGAGGACGGTGACCTGCTCGTTACCGTACTGACCGGCCATCTTCTTGTTCTTGAAGATTCTCGCGGGATCGATAACACCCATCGAGCCGGACTGGCGGTGCACAGGGCCAACGCCGTGCGTCATTCTCAGCTTGTGCAGATTCCAACGCTTGATCGCGCCCGTGTAGCCGCGACCCTTGGTGGTACCGGTGACGTCGACCTTGTCGCCAGCGGCGAAGGTATCGGCGGTGACCATATCACCAACGTTCAGAGCGGAGCAATCCTCCAGACGGAACTCCTTCAGATACTTCTTCAGAGCAACGCCTGCCTTCTCAAAATGACCCTTCTCAGCCTTCGTCAGATGCTTTTCCTTGACATCCTGGAAGCCGAGCTGAACGGCCTCATAGCCGTCCTTTTCCGCAGTCTTCTTCTGTGCAACAACACAGGGGCCGGCTGCGATTACCGTGACCGGGATCATGTTTCCGGTCTCGTCGAAGATCTGCGTCATACCGATCTTCTTACCGATAATACCCTTTTTCATTTGTGTTTCCTCCTGTAAATTATTGGTTGACACATACACCCGTGTGCATTGGTGCCAACATGATTTACAAAGTTACCATCCGTCCTTGCGGTGTGCCGTCCGCCGGAGCGTGGCTGTTATCTTTGTGTTCCGGAGCGCGGTATCGGTCAAGCTTGCTTGATTAAAGCTTGAACTCGATCTCAACGCCCGCGGGAAGCTCGACACTCGTCAGAGCGTCGATGACCTTCTGAGACGGCTTGACGATGTCAATCAGTCTCTTGTGGGTGCGAAGCTCGAACTGTTCACGGCTATCCTTGTACTTGTGCACTGCGCGGAGGATCGTGATGATCTCCTTATCAGTGGGGAGCGGGATAGGACCGGAAACCTCAGCGCCGTTTCTCTTAGCGACGTCCACAATCTTCTCGGCTGCGGTGTCGATGAGCTTGTGGTCGTAGCTCTTAAGTCTGACTCTGATCTTCTCTTTCACTGCCATTGCTGTTTGCCTCCTTTTTAGATTTGCCCGATCTCGCAGCCAACCCTTATATATAATAATGTTGGCGAACGGAGCGAGACCGCGTTTGGTAAAATGGGGCAACTCTCGCAAACACCGTTCCGTGTGTTTCTTTTTTCGCCTTTCAAAAACGGAAAACGCACATGGCACATGTGAACTTTCCGGCCGGTAAGGCACACTCGCGGCGATCGTAACTTACGCCGCACGGTGGTATTTGCTCAAATCTGCGCCCGATCAACGGACATACTCCACGGAAATTACCCGCTTTCGCGGCAACCTCCCGCTTCAACGCACATCAAGCCCTACAATTATACACGAAAACTTCCCAAATTGCAATAGTTTTCGTGCATTTTCCATTGCAACAAATCAAATGAACTTTCATCCGATTATAGCCCGTTTTATAGTCATTTTATACAAAGCAGACCAATTTTCCTTGATTTTTAAGCCAAACTCCTCGATTTTTCCCTTTCAAAGCCTCGATTTTGCTCGTTTTGGCCCCCTTTCGGCGATCGTTTTTTTGTGATGTTTTGACAAAAATGCGTCCGCGCCTTCTTTTTTTCGTCTTTTTGACGTCTCGCGCCCGTTTGTTCATCCATTGTTCACAAAATAGGCGTATAATGAATAATGACAATCAATCACCAACAAGGATGGATATATAATAAATGAAGAAACTCGCTTCCCCGCATCGCGTGTTCGGCCTTTTGATCGCCGCGCTGACGCTGGCAGCCACCGTCGTGCGCTCGCTGGGCTTCGTGCTTGCCTTCGATCGCTCGGTCGGCTATTTCAACAACGGTCTGCTCTCTACATTATTTTATATAATACTCGCACTCATTCCCGTAGCGGCCATCGGTTATGCCCTGCTCGTGCGCCGCGCTGTTCCGATGCCCATGGAGAGCACGACGCTCGTTCGCAGCTTTTCGACCTCTTCCGTTGGTGCACTGACCGTGCTGATCGCGCTCAACTTGTGGTCGCTGGTCTCGAACGGACCGCACACGCTCACCCTCCCCCTGACGCTCGTCGCGGCGCTGGCAATCCCTTATTTTGCCACCTCCCGCGCAACCGCCCCCATCTGGTCGGGCATATCGGCCGTCATCTGCTGCGTCCTTTGCCTCGTTGTCGAGTATTTTGACGCATCCGTCACCATCAACAGCCCCATCAAGCTGATGCACCTGCTGGCGTTTCTCGCCATCGCGCTGTATCTTTTGACCGAGCTGTTTGCGCTGGCAGGCGCACCCAAGCCTCGCCGCGCCCTGCCGCTGGCCGCCGTCGCCGCCGCCTACGGCATCATCGGTGGCATCTCGCACGTAGTTGCCGCACTGATGAAGGACATCATCCTGCTGGATTATCTGGCGCGCGCCCTTGTCCTTTTCGCGTTCGGTCTGTACGCTGCCGCGCGACTCGCCGCGACCGTCTGCGCCCCCCAACAACAAGACAGCAACACGGAGGAGAACTGATTTATGGCAAGCAACATCGGCACCGCCAATCACCGCATCCAATGGTTTCATAAAAAAATTCTCGACTCGAGCTACCCCAACGCGATGCGTCTCGCCGAGCGCTTCGGCATCTCGCACCGTCAGGCTCAGCGCGACGTCGACTTTCTCGCTCGCAAGCTGAACGCACCGCTTGTCTACGACGCCGAGCATCGCGGCTACCGCTACAGCGAGTCCTTTTCGCTCCCGCTGGTCATCACGTCAGACAACGACGAAAGCTATGCGACCGCCCTCCCCGGTCAGGACGAGCTGACCCTTTTTGGCGCGGACAGCGGCGTGATCCAGCTCCAGCTTCCCTACACCGCCACGATCGAGCTGGGCGACAAGCTGCCC
>JAGBTR010000053.1 GCA_017631215.1 Clostridia bacterium
ACGGGCATCGTTATCCCCGTTGACGGCGGCTTCTCTGCTTACTCGGGTGTCTGATTCCGATTCCACGTAAAGAGGTACACGTTATGAGCAACAAATTCCAACTTTGCGCCTTCGCGGACGAGGCTGACGGCAAGCTGTCGGGTCAGATCGACGCGATGGTCGCCAACGCCATTCCCTATCTTGAGGTGCGCGGTGTCGACGGCAAGAACGTCGGCGACCTGAACGCGGAGGAGGCAACCTCGCTGCGCGACCGCCTCGCGGAAAAAGGGCTGTCCGTCTGGTCGCTGGGCTCGCCCGCGGGTAAGACCCAGATCACCGCTGACTTCACCCCCGAGCTGGAGCGCTTCAAGAGACTGCTCCAGACAGCTGACATCACGGGCGCTAAGTGCATCCGTCTGTTCAGCTTCTTCGGTACCGATGGCAAGGATGAGTATTTCGACGAGGTCTGTGCAAGACTTCAGAAGTTCATCGAGCTGGCCAAGGGTCACGACGTGGTGCTGTGCCACGAGAACGAGAAGGGCATCTACGGCGACACCGCAGAGCGCTGCGTTCGCATCCTCAAGGCACTGCCCGAGATCAAGGCTGTCTACGACCCCGCCAACTTCCTTCAGTGCGGCGAGGAGACGGTGGCCGCTTGGGATGCCATCGAGCCCTATCTCTACTATATGCACATCAAGGATTGTGCCAAGGACGGTATGGTCGTTCCTCCCGGTGAGGGTGTGGGACGCCTGCCCGAGCTGCTCGCTCGCTACGCCAAGCTGGGCGGCGGCGTGCTGACGCTCGAGCCTCACCTGACCGAGTTCGTCGGTCTCAAGGCGCTCGAGAACGAGGAGGCCAAGAGCCTGGTCGGCGGTCACCACTTCGAGAACGGTCGCGTGGCCTTCGACTTCGCCACCGACTCGCTCAAGCGCATTCTCGCCACCATCGAATAAAGGAGGCAACGGCTTATGTTGATCGGAGCACAGCTGTACACGCTTCGCGAAGCCTGTTCAACGCTTGAGGGGCTTGACGAGACGCTCAAGCGCGTCGCGGATATGGGTATGACCACCGTTCAGCTTTCGGGCGTTTGTGCCTACGAGCCTGATTGGATGGCAGAAAAGCTCAAGGCCTACGGTCTGAGCGCCCCCATCACGCATTTTGCCTACGACCGCATCACAAGCGATCCCGAGGGCACGCTCAAGTTCCATCAGACGATGGGTACCCCCTACATCGGCATCGGCATTATGCCCGAGAAATATCTAAAGGATATGACCGAGCAGGGTCTTGCCGAATTTCTCGGCATCATCCGCCCCGCCGTCGAATACTTTGCCGCCGCAGGCAGCAAATTTATGTATCACAACCACTGGCACGAATTGGCCAAGGTCGGTGACCGCTACGCGCTGGACATCCTGTGCGATGCCTTCCCTGCCGACCACTTTGGAATCACGGCCGACGTTTTCTGGATGCAGCACGCGGGCGTCGATCCCGTCGAATGGCTGCACAAGCTCAAGGGTCGCACCGATTGTGTCCACTTCAAGGATATGATCAAGGATGCGGACGGCAAGAGCAAGATGGTTGCGAATGGCGAGGGCACCGAGATGGATTACTCCGCGATTCTCAAGGCTTGCGTCGACACAGGCGTCAAGTACGGCTTCATCGAGCAGGACGACTGCGGCGGTCAGGATCCCTTCGACTGTATGAAGCGCTCATTCGCTTACTTCAAGGCTCAAGGCTTCAAGGGTTAACACATTACTACAACAACGAAAGGAACTTTTGTTATGGAAAAAGTTAGACTTGGTATTATCGGTGTCGGTAATATGGGTACCGCACACCTGAACAACATTATGGCTCGCAAGTGCCCCGAGATCGAGGTCACGGCTGTTGCCGATCTCGACACGGCAAGACTCGACAACGCTCGCGCCATCGTTGACAAGGCTCGCGCAGAGCATCCCGAGATTCCCGAGATCGCAACCTTCACGGATGCAATGGAGCTGATCTCCTCGGGTCAGGTCGATGCGATTCTGGTTGCCGTTCCTCACTACGATCACCCCCGCTACTGCATCGCAGGTCTGCAGGCAGGTCTGCACGTGATGAGCGAGAAGCCCGCCGGCGTTTACGCTGAGCAGGTTCGCGAGCTGATCGCAGAGGCTGACAAGCACCCCGATCTTCTGTACGGTCTGATGTTCAATCAGCGCACCAACCCCTTGTACGCCAAGATGCGCGATATGGTCCAGAGCGGTGAGCTCGGCCAGATCCGCCGCACCAGCTGGATCATCACCAACTGGTACCGTCCGCAGGCTTACTATGATTCGGGCTCGTGGCGTGCTACGTGGTCGGGCGAGGGCGGCGGCGTCCTGCTCAACCAGTGCCCCCACAACCTCGATCTGTGGCAGTGGATCACGGGTATGCCCTGCAAGATCTCGGCAAACCTGCACTTCGGTAAGTGGCACGACATCGAGGTCGAGGACGATGCAACCGTTTACGTTGAGTATCCCAACGGCGCAACGGGCACCTTCATCACTACGACGGGTGATGCCCCCGGTGCTAACCGCTTTGAGATCGTGATGGACGGCGGTACGCTGATCTGCGACGGCAACTCGCTCATTCTCAGAAAGCTTGAGATGCCCGAGCCCGAGTTCTCCAAGACCAACAAGGTCGCCTTCGCCGCTCCCAAGGTAGAGACCATCACGGTCGATTGCACGGGCTTCGGTAGCAATGATCAGCACGTCGGTATCCTCAACGCACTGGCAGACGCCATCCTGCACGGCGGCAAGCTGCTGGCAGACGGTCGCGAGGGCATCAAGGGTCTGACGCTGTCCAATGCGATGCACCTGTCCGCTTGGCTGGGCAAGCCCGTCGACCTGCCTATGGACGACGCGCTGTTCAAGGAGGAGCTGATGAAGAGAGTCGCCACCTCCCGCCGCAAGGAGAACGTCAACAGCGTCATCTCCGACACGTCGGCCTCGTACAACATCTAATATTCAACTACAAGCAAGGGGCGACCGCACGGTCGCCCCTTCCGCTTTGAAAAAGC
>JAGBTR010000054.1 GCA_017631215.1 Clostridia bacterium
GTCGGATGTCAGACCGAGCGTAGCCAGCTCCAGAACAAGGAGACGGCAATGAAGATGCTCAAGGCCAAGCTGATGGAGATCAAGCTGCGCGAGCATCTGGACAAGATCGAGGACATCAAGGGCAACAAGGTCAACATCGAGTGGGGCTCGCAGATCCGCTCCTACGTCTTTATGCCCTATACGCTGGTCAAGGACAACCGTACCCAGTTCGAGACGGGCGACGTCAGCGCCGTTATGGACGGCGAGATCGACGGCTTTATCAACGCTTTCCTCAAGCAGCAAAGCGCCAAGCCCGAAAACAACCACTAACATCAAAAAGGGCACTTGCCAGTGGCAAGTGCCCTTCTCTTTTTTGCTTTTACTGTCTCGTGATGCGAATGGTCGCCTCAGGCTCATCGCCTGCGGTGATGCGAACCACGTCGATACGGTAACCGAACGCCGTACCGTCGTCCATCAGACCGTCGCCGAAGAATTCGTCATACGACTCGACCGTGAAGGACGAGCCCGCACGGAACAGATCCTCCGCAGCCAGCTGCGTCCGCAGATTGTGGAGATCGGTGAAGGTGTTATCTCTGCCCGCCTGGATCAGCTCAACGTGATACCTGCCGTTCTCCTTTTGATCGTTCGCGTAGTGCGGCGTACCGATGGGATAGACCTCGTCCTTGCCATCGACGGTCAGCACGCGCTTCTCCATCTTGGCGTTGATGTGGTAGATACGGACGCCGACCGCACCGTCCAGCGCATAGCCATCGCGCGCCACGTCGTACGCGTTGACGCCTGCGTCGGAGAACAGGTCGATCAGGATATACTCGTTAAAGGGCGTACCGTCATAGACGCTCTCGGCACCCGGGATGACGATGGCATCGCCCGTCAGTGCAGCCGCACCGATCGTGATCTCCACGCTCTCGCCCTTGCCAAGTCCCGTTACGATCTCAGGCTCGATCCAGCCCACGGCGTACTTGGAATAGGGGTTCCAATCGCCCACGCTGGCGGATTGCATATCAAAGCGTCCCACCGCGTCGATGCCCGAATAGGACACGTCATAATAGTCGATCAGACCGAGGTTATGACCAAACTCGTGGATGAGCACGTTGTGATCGAGCAGTCCGATATTAGCATTGATATAGCAGTTGACGCCGGGTCGCTCGGGCGTGCCCGCATACTCACCCGTATAAGAATCTCTTGTCATAATGCCGCCCGCAAAGCTGACGACGTTGTAGCCGTCACCGAAGTTGCCTGCATTGAGCATAATGAGCGAGTCGATGTAGCCGTTGGCATCCTTATCGAAGCGCGACATATCCATATCGGGATAACGCTCATACAGCCACGCGAGCATCGCATTGATAAAGTTGCGATCGGGCGCGCGGTCGCGCATCTCGGCAAAGGTATAGGGCACCTCATACCAATCGGTCATAAAGGAGCGGACATCCAGCTTGCCCAGCGATGCGACGTCGAAGTACTCGCTCAACGAGGCGCGTCCCGCATCCGTCAGCTGATCCGAATAGTCGCGCACGTTGCCCTCGGCATCCACCACGCGACCGAGCTCCGTCTTGAAGCGCTCATAGACCGCCTGCATATCAGCGGGATCGTCCTGCCATTTGATCGGGATGACCAGCGTCTCGATCTTGCCCGTCGCCTCGGGGAAGGCATACGGTATGAGCTCGTGCATCACGGACGCGCCCTCGAAGAGAGCAAACACGGGAACCTCGAGCCGACACAGCTGATCGCCGATGGTGATATCCAGATATACGCCCGCCGTCAAGGCATCCTTGCTCTTGCTCAGCGGCGTGCCGTCTGCCTCGCGGAGCGCACCGATCTGATACAGCGTCGGCGAGATGGTGAACAGACCGTCAGAGGGGTTCTCCGTCCAATCCTCGTAATCGACCGGATCGAGCTCGCCTCTGATATCGGGCTTGACGACCAGATACATCATCGGCACGACGGGGTCATGGTAGCCCTGTTCCCTGCTCTCGTCATAGACTTCGCCTTCCAGATAAGCAGTATAGAAATCGGTGCTCAGCATCACGTGCTCCACGTCGGTGGTATAGACCTCGTCATAATAAACGTACAGCTCATACAGGCTGACGGTCGCCTCGGAGTAGGGGCTGTGCTGCATTGAGATGAAGTTCGGTTGGCTGCGCAGGATGTGCATGGTCGAGCGCACGCCCGAGGAGACACGCTCCTTGCCGTCATCGACGAAGGCGGTCAGCGTGCCTGCCGCATACTTCGACCAGCCGGTCACGTAGGTCAGCTCCTGATAGCTGTCCACGTGCGTCTTGTCCGAGAAGGTATAGCCGCCGCTCTGGAAGAGGTACTGACCTGCATCCTCCTGTCGGTCGGTGACCACCTCATAGCACATAATGCGACCGACCGCATCCAGCGCGGTCAAGAAGGCGCCCGGCATCATCGTGATCTCGCCCTCGCGCACGCGCACGCCGCGACCGTAGAAGCGCATCGTCTCGCCCTTGGGGCCGATGACATCAAAGGTCACCGTGCCATCTGCCGCCACAACGACCGAATCGGTCACGATGTTGTCGATCAGCTCGTACTCCTTCAGCTCCTCCCAGCGGACGTCATAATGGCCGCCATAGACATAGCCGTATTTGAGCGGCTTCCGCTTGGAGGCGTCACCAAAGACCTCGGACTGCGCAAACGACTGTTGACCGTCCTCGAAACAGGCAATTACCTCCAGAGCATATCCATCCTGCAAGGGAATGGTAGCAGGCTCCGTCACGTCCTCGTTAAAGGCACTGATAAGGGAACCGCGTTCGATCTCATAGATGATCGCATAGCGATAGTGGGTCGCACCCTCGACCGCATCCCACGTTGCCAAGCCATTCGCATCTACGCGGATCACCGCCCGCTCCGCCTCATTGAGCGAGGGGGGCGCATCGGGATGCTCCGGCGCATCGGGATGCTCCGGCTCGTCGGGTTGCCAGGACGGGGTCAGATCGACACGGTTGGCAGCGTCCCCAAAGATCTCGGTTCTGCTCCATTGACCGATCGAGCCGTTGTTGAATATCGGACGGATCTCGAGCCAATAGCCCTCGGGGATCTGTACGGCAGTTTCGGGCGTTCGCTCCATGCCGTAGTTTGTCGGGCCGATCCCGTCATCAAAGGTGAAGGCGTACTCATATTCGATGGCATCATCGAGGCGCTGCCACGTGGCAAGGCCGTTCTCATCGACCGTGACCTTGACCGTATTGCCATCAGGTATAGCGCCCGGCTCGCCCACGTTGGGGTCGATGGGATCGTTGGGGACGCCGGGGTCGATGGGCTTGTCGCTCGACGCACCGTTATCGCACGCGACCGCTGCCAGGAGCAGCA
>JAGBTR010000055.1 GCA_017631215.1 Clostridia bacterium
GGCATCGCACTCGATCACACCGCCATTCTCGGCGACACTATCGAGCAGATTGCCGCTGAAAAGGCGGGCATTCTCAAGACGGGCGTACCCGTTTTGTGGTGCGGAAGCGATGCGAGCGCCGAGGCGGTCATTCGCCAAAGAGCGGACGAGGTCGGTGCGCCTATGCTCACGGTCGCAAGAGAGACACTCACCGTCAAGGATATGACGCTTGACGGCACGACGTTTGATTTCGGTGAGCGCAAGGATCTGCACATTCCTCTGCTCGGCTCGTATCAGCCGCACAACGCCGCCAACGCGCTGTGCGTGATCGATCTGATCAACAAATCCACCGACCTCTGCGTCTCGGACAGCGCGATCCGCCAAGGACTTGAAGAAGTGCGCTGGCCTGCCCGCTTCGAGATCGTCCACCGCGATCCGCTCGTCATTGCCGACGGCGGTCACAATCCCGACGGCATCGATGCCGCCGTAGACAGCATCGGGCATTATTTCGGCGAGAACAAGGTCGCGATCGTCACGGGCGTGATGGCGGACAAGGACTATCGCTATATGGCGAGCCGCATTGCCGAGGTCGCCTGTCACGTTTTCTGTCTGACGCCTGACAATCCCCGCGCCCTGCCTGCCGCCGATTACGCCGAGGTCTTTGCCTCGCTGGGGGTGCAATGCACCGCCTGCGCGTCGGTCGACGAGGCCGTCAAGCGCGGTGTGACGTACGCCGAGCAAAACGGCACATCGCTTGTCAGCCTCGGCTCGCTGTATATGTACGGCGAGGTCGTTCACGCACTGGAGCAGCTTTGATAACAAAAAATGACCGTCACACTTGTGGCGGTCTTTTCTTATTCAAAGCTGCTGCGCCAGCTCCTCACGAAGCCGTGCGATGATCTTCTTTTCGAGCCTTGAGATGTAAGATTGCGAAATACCGAGCAGATCGGCGACCTCGTTTTGGGTCATTTCCTCCTTGCCGCCAAGCCCGTACCTCAGCTCGATGATGAGCCGCTCTCGCTCCTCCAGACGTGCCACACACGCAAGGATGCTGTCGCGCTCCTCGCGCTCGGTGATCTCGGTCACCACGTCCACCTCGTCGCTGCTCAGCACGTCCGAGAGCAACAGCTCATTGCCGTCCCAATCGGTATTGAGCGGCACGTCGAGGCTGACCTCCAGCCGCTGAGAGCTGTTCTTACGCACGTACATCAGGATCTCGTTCTCGATACAGCGCGAGGCGTAGGTCGCCAGCTTGATGTTCTTGTCGGCGCGGAAGGTATTGACCGATTTGATCAGCCCGATCGTGCCGATGGAGATGAGATCCTCAAGACCGATGCCAGTGCTTTCAAAGCGCTTGGCGATGTAGACGACCAGCCGCAGATTGCGCTCGACCAGCAGCGTGCGCGCCGATTCGTCATATTCCATCCGCGCGATGGCCTCGGCCTCCTCCTCGTGCGAGAGCGGCGAGGGCAGCACGTCGGGACCGTTGATGTAAAAAATGCTCTCATTCTCATGCCCATATCCTCTGAGCCATACCACAAGGCGACGCCAAAGCCGCCCCAACCAAACCAACATTGTTCTTTCCTCCTCATATTAATTCCGACGGTAAAAGTGCCGCAATGCCGTCGCCTCGGTCACTCAGATGAACGGGAACGATCAGCGCGTCGATCACACGCTCGTCTTGCTTGCCCTCCTCGGTAACGGTGATTCGATCGGGGTGCCAACCGACCATCAGCCGCTCTCCCGTCGCGCTCCGCGCGGGAATGAAGCGAAGGCGCTTTGCCAGCTCCCCACGCCCCTCGCGCTCAAGCACAGCAAGGGCATCCGCGGAGATGGTCTGCTCGGTCAAGTCAAGAAGAGACGGCGGTGCGACCGCGCGCAATTGCTCCGCCTCGACGGGAATCACGGGACGACCGCTGATGGGGTCGCGCAACAGATTGCCGCTGTCGACAATGCCGCAAAGCTCTGCGCGTCTGCCCTGTTGCTCGACGGCAACCCTCACGCGCGTCCTTGCTGCCTCGCGGCGAAAGCACCGCCCCCACAGCGCGGTCAGCACGGACGAGACCAGTGCCAGCCCAAAACACAGCCACGCCGTAAGCCCGTCCTCCTCCACGCGGTCGGTCACGCCTGGGATGCGATTGAGTTGGCTGTAGAGCAAGGTCATCACGCCTCCCAGCACGCTCGAGACAAGCAGATACAGCGCGCTCAGCTTGAAGATCGACCGCCACGTCTCGTGCCGCGATGCCATTGCCACGGCACACAGTGCCACACAGACCGCCGCATCGAGCAAAAACGCGGGTAGTCTGCCCACCGTCCAAAACAGCACCGCCACGGCATACACGCCGCCCAAGCAAGATGCGACCACACCGCGCCAGAGCGTCAGCGGGCGGTGCAGTAGCCTTGCGCATAAGTAAAAGCACAAAAAGTCCATACTGAAATTGACCAAAAACAAAAGGTCGGCATACACCTCGTTGCCCATCGCATCACCCCGCTCTCTTGCGACCATTATATGGCATTCACGGTGAAAAATATGTCAGGTCGGGGTATTTCCCCAAAAGCGGGAGAAAACTTTTTCAAACGATGCCTTTCCCTCTCCCCCGCCCATCCGCAAACAAAAAGCCCCGCCAAAATGGCGGGGCTTCCGACGGTATTCACTTCACACTCGCATACAGATTCAGATCCCACGCGGGAACGTAGGGATAGCGGCGAACGTACAGCCGATAGTCGGGGCAAAGCTCGTGGACCTGCAGGATCAGCTCGTGCACATCCTCGGTGCGGTGGTAAAGCGAGATGAGCAGGTCGGGCTTTTGCTCGCGGATGATGCGCGCACTACCCTCCAGCGCTTGCTTTTCGCTTCCCTCCACGTCATATTTGATATAGTCCACGCGCTCGCCCTTCGCGACAAGGTCATCCAGCGCGACCGCCGCGACCTCGACCGTGCGCCGCGCGGTGCCACCCAGATCCACGCCTGCGTTGCGGTTGCCGCTATCGTCGAAGACGAGCGTCGTTTTCTCGCTCCACGCGGCGGCGTTGACGGGCTTGACACGCGCCTCCTGCTCGGCATACGCGCACAGCTTGCGGAAGTTGCGGCGGTCGGGCTCAAGGGCAATGACCGTTTCGATCTGCGGGCACAGCTCGGTCAGCTCGCGCGCCGTATCGCCGTCGTAAGCGCCCACGTCGATCGCGGTGCGGTAATCGTCAAGGTGAAGCAGCTCGCGCATCACCGTGGCGCGGTCGTCCTCGGTTGCCTTGAGGACGTCAAGTCGCCCCGTACGGCGAAACTCGACCACGCCACGAAACACCTCGCGCGATCGCTCGTCGGCAAGAAGGGCGCAGGCGGCGTCCAGCTCGCCGCGGTGCTCGGCTTCATACGCCTCGCAAAACAGCGTATCGCCCTTGACGGGCACGTCGGGGATGTACGTCTCACACGTGGCGGCAACGCGGGCGATGGCATCCATCACGTCGGGCAGCGACGAGGCAAACGACACCAGCACGATAGTATTATCCGCGCCGTACTTTTCCAGCACGTCGGAAAACGAGATCACCCGCTTGCCGTGGAACATCTGACCGCGCACAAAGCCGTCGCTGGCGAAAAAGTCCTCGACCTCAATGCCGTACTGCTCACAAACGGCGAGTATCTTATCCGCGCCGTTGCCCATACCGTACATCACGATATGCTTATCCGTCGCGGTCAAGGTCTGCCACAGATCCATAAAAAAACACCTCTTGTTCTCTCGCGCGGCTTGACAGATCGCGTCGCGCGTGGTATACTGATAGCAACAGTATACCACAAAAATCCCCGTCGCGCAAGGGCGGCGAGGTAAAAAGGAGAAATATGATGAACGATTGCTTATTCTGCAAGATCCTCGCGGGCGATATTCCGTCCGCCAAGGTGTATGAGGACGAGACCGTCTACGCCTTCCGCGACATCGCCCCCCAGGCGCCCACCCACATCCTCGTCATCCCCAAGACGCACGTCGCCTCCGCCGATGCGATCACGCCCGAGAC
>JAGBTR010000056.1 GCA_017631215.1 Clostridia bacterium
ACGACCGCCGATGCGCTGGCTGATTTCGGCGCGCGCTATGCGGTCGCCTACCCTCAAAAATACGTGACCCTCTACCGTCTGCGCGACGCGCTGACCACCCAGCTGTGCGTGTTGGGCGCGATGATCGACTTTGCCGACACCGTCGGCACCTCGCGCGGCTCGTCGCTCTACACCGACGCGAAGGGTCAGCTGCCCCGAGGACTTGAGGAGATCTTCCGCTTTGCTTACAGCGGTGCCCGTCCCGCCGCCGACCGCATCCAATCGGTGCGTCTTGCGGGCGGTGAATGCAGCACGAGCTGGCGTGCCGTCCGTCCTCTGCCCGAGGGTGGCGACGTCTTCGAGCTTGTCTGGCAGGGCTACCGCGAAAACGGCAACGTCTACTGATGGGAGGGACAGCTATGTACCGTTGCGGTCTGGTTTCCGTCACCTACCGCGCCCTTTCGCACCGCGAGGTTATCGACCTCGCCGCCGACGCGGGGCTTTCGTGCATCGAGTGGGGCAGTGACGTTCACGCCCCCGCCTGCGATGCCGAGCGCCTTGCCGACATCGTCGCGTATTCCCGCGAGAGGGGCATCGAATGCTGCTCCTACGGCACCTATTTTCGTCTCGGCCTACAGCCACTCGACGAGCTTGTCCCCTACATTGCCGCCGCCCGCCTGCTTGGCACCGACGTTCTTCGCATTTGGGCGGGTAATAAAAACTATACCGATATGACCGAGGTCGAGCGTGCCGCGCTGATCGACGAGGCTCGCCGCGCCGCCGCGCTGGCCGCGCGCGAGGGTATCGTGCTTTGTCTTGAATGGCACACCCAGACGATGACCAACTGCCTTGATGGCGCGCTGGCGCTGATCGAGTCGGTCGACTCGCCCGCACTGCGCCTTTACTGGCAGCCCAGCCAATACCGCCCCTTCGCGCACAATCTCGCCGAGGCAAGACGCGTCGCGCCCTACGTGGTCAATCTGCACGTCTTCGCGTGGGAGCTTGCGTCGGGCAAGCTCATCCGTCAAGCGCTCTCTGACGGGCGCGAGGCTTGGACACAGTATCTTGCCTGCTTTGACGGCACACAGCACGCGCTGCTCGAATTCGTTCCCGACGACGACCCCGCCCTGCTTTCGCGCGAGGCCGCCACGCTTCGAGCCTTGATCAAGGAGGAGCCGAAATGAGAAGTATCTTTCTTTGTGAAAACCCCGCCACGCTCAAGGGCGTTTATACCGAGGAGCAGATGGCACGCCTTGTCGCAACGGCCAACGCCGACGCGACCGTCTATCGCCGCGCCGACCTGCTCGCCTCGCCTGCGTCCTTCCACGACGTGGACTACGTTTTTTCCACGTGGGGGATGCCCGATCTGACCGAGGAGGAGATCGCCGTCTGCCTGCCGTCTCTCCAATGCGTCTTTTACGGCGCGGGATCGGTGCAATCCTTTGCCCGTCCGTTTCTTTCGCGCGGCGTGCGCGTGTTCAGCGCGTGGGCGGCCAACGCCGTCCCCGTGGCAGAGTACGCCGTTGCCCAGATCATCTTGGCGGGCAAGGGCTTTTACGCTCACACCGCCCTGATGCGCGAGCGCAATCTTGCCGCGTGTAACCGCCTCAAAAAGGCGTACGTCGGCAACTACGGCGAGCGCGTGGGGCTCATCGGCGCCGGAATGATCGGGTCGATGGTCGCTGAGCGACTTCAATCTTACGCGCTTGAGGTCTGCGTCTTCGATCCCTTCCTCGCGCCCGAGCGTGCCGCCGCACTGCACGTCAAGCCCGTGTCGCTTGAGGAGCTGTTTGCCACCTGCCGCGTTGTGTCCAATCACCTTGCCAACAACGCGCAGACACGCGGTATGCTCAATTACGATCTGTTCTCGCGAATGCTGCCCTATTCGACCTTCATCAATACGGGGCGCGGGGCGCAGGTGGTCGAGGACGACCTTGTCCGCGTGCTTCGCGAGCGCGAGGACATCACCGCCCTGCTCGACGTGACCGACCCCGAGCCGCCGCTGGAGGGTCATCCCTTCTACACGCTTCCCAACTGCCACCTCACGCCTCACATCGCGGGAAGCCTGAATGCAGAAACGCACCGTATGGCAGAGTATATGATCGAGGAATTTGACCACGTCGCGCTGGGCTGTCCCACGCACTTTGAGGTCACCCTCCATATGCTTGAAACGATGGCGTGATGATGCTTTGACTTGTCGGAAAACGGTTGTAGGAGACCCCCAAGTCCCCTCCCGCCCCCAAAAACGTTCCGACAGATAGACAGACGGCGTCAGCGCGTCTGCAGCAAGCCCCACTCCCCCCAAAAGACTCCCCACGAGGTTATTTATGACCATTTTATCCGTAAAAAATATGACGTTGCGCTTCGGCGTGACCACCATTCTTGAGAATATCGACTTCGCCCTTGACGAGACCGACCGCCTCGGCATCATCGGCGTCAACGGGTGCGGCAAGTCGTCGCTCTTCCGCGTCATCACGGGCGAATATGAGCCCGAGGAGGGAAGCGTCAACATCGTCGGCGGCAAGACGGTCGGCGTGCTGACGCAGGACGGCGCATTCGACGCCGCTCTCGGTACGGGCGACGTGTCCGCGGACGGTGCGACCGTGCTCGATCTGATGCTGCGCTCGCGCCCCGAGATGCTCAAAATGGAGGCAAGGCTTGCCGAGCTGGAGCGCGCGCTGTCTGATCCCAACGCCGCCCATCTCAACGCCCTTACCGCCGAGTATACCGCCCTCAACGACCGCTATTTGCGCGAGGGAGGACTCGAATATCGCGGTCGCTGTGCCTCGATGCTTCAGCGGCTCAGCTTTGATGCCGCCGCGCAGGAGCAGAGCATCGACACGCTCAGCGGCGGTCAGCGCACGCGCTTGGCGCTCGCCGTACAGCTCTCGCGCGAGCCCGATATTCTGAT
>JAGBTR010000008.1 GCA_017631215.1 Clostridia bacterium
CGTCGGTGTCGCCCCACCATCCGCCAAAGCCACCAGATCCGCCAAAGCCACCGCGACCGCCGCCGAACAGATCGCTATTTGCGCCCGATGCAGTCACTGTACCCGTCGTGGTCACATTGACCTCGCCGCCGTTCATCAAAAGATACTGCGAGGCAGAGATGCCGTCGCCCTCGGTGGTGAGCGTCAGGTAGCCGCCCGTGATATCGACGAACCCCTTGGTGGTGTTGTCGATCTCCTCGGTCTTGATGCAATCTCCGACCGAGCGCACGGTGAGCTCGCCGCCGCAGACCGAAACGGAATCGTTGCCCTTGAGCCCGATATTCTGCGCATCCACGGTCAGCGTACCGCTCACGATGCGCAGGTTCTTTTTGGTCGAGATGCCGTTGCGGCAGTTGCCCGTCACCGTGAGCGCGCCCTCGCCGTTGACCGTCAGGCTGACGTGCGAGGTGATGGCGGCCTTGTAGGTCACACCGTCCGACGCCTCGTCCGTCACCGTCTCGCGCGCATCGTTTACGCGGTTGTCGCTCCCCTTCGCCAGCACGAGCGCCACCTTATCGGCGTTCGTGAAGATCATCGGTGCTTCGGTCGTGCAGGTGATATCCACACCGTCAAGCACCAGCCGCACCTTGTCCGGCTCGCCCGCCGCCACAAGGATGCGCCCCTCGTCCAGTCTGCCCGACAGCACGTAGCTGCCTGCCGCATCGATGGTCAGCACGCCGTCCTCCCAGCGAGCCCCCGCGCCCGTGACGGTGGCGGTGTTGCCCTTCAAGGCGATCACCGTCTGTCCGTCGACCGTCTCGGCGGCGTCGAGGTCGAACGTCGAGTATCCCGTATCCAGCGTGGGCAGAGCCTCGATTGTCGTCTGTGTCGCCGCCTCGCTCTGTACCGCATCCGAGGACATCCCCTCGGGCGGTTGACCGCCCTGCTGGGGCAGGTGGGGCGGTGCTACCATCTCGCCGTTCGGCGGCATGGAAGGCGTCTCGCCCTCGGGCGGTGAGGTCTGCGTGCCACAGCCGACCGCCGAGCAAAGCATCAGCAGCGCCAACAGCCACCCAGCGCATATAAGTCCTTTTTTACGAAGCATAGATAGCCTCCTCTCGTATTTTACCCCCTTATCATACCCCAAGAAAATTAAATATTTGTGAACGGCAGGTCACCGTTTGTGAAAAAATGGGTGAATGTCTCATCACAAACTACACGCACACGAGAAGTATGCGGTCACCGTCCCCGCCGTTTCTATCGACCGTAGAAAAGCGGCAAGACGGTTGACAGCCGTACGCGCGCGTGATAAAATAAGGGTAACAACATCGCGAAAGGAGCGATCCTATGATCATCCCTTGGAACACGAAAAGCCTTGACGGTGCATGGCAGTTGTTTGTTGAGGAGCACAAGAAATGCGCCTCGGTCGCAAACGAGCTGACCACGCTCACAGCCCTGCAAGCGACCGGCTTTTACCAAACGACGGGTACCGTCCCCGGTAACTTTGAGCTTGACCTTGTCAGAGACGGCATTCTTCCCGATCCTTTTCTCGGTGAGAATCCCCTTCTTTTGCAGCAATACGAAAACAGACATTTGTGGTACGCCACCACCTTCACCTCCCCCGCCAAGGAGGGCGAGGATTGGTATCTGAATTTTGACGGCATCGACACCGTTGCCGATATTTATCTGAACGGCGAGCTGCTCGGCAAGACGGACAATATGTTCATTTCGCATGAGTTCCCCGTGGTACTGCGTGAGGGCGAGAACGAGCTGGTCGTTCACATCACCCCCGCCATGATCGCCGCACGCGACGTATATCTCGGTGCGGGCATCAATACGCATCTGTATTATAACGCCGCCTCGCTCGGCGTTCGCAAGGCCGCGCATTCCTACGGATGGGATATCTTCCCCCGCATCGTCTCGGGCGGCATCTGGAAATCGGTCAAGCTCGTTTGCAAGCCAAAAAATCGCATCGACGAGCTGTTCCTTTCCACCGCGAATATGACACCGAGCGCCGCCACATTGTTCACCCATTACCGCATCACCGCCGCCGAGGATCTCATTCAGCGCTACAAGCTACACATTCACGGCGAATGCCGCGATCGCGCGTTTGATCTCGAGCAAAAGCTGTGGCACGTCGAGGAAACGCGCTATATCAACGTAGCAGATCCTTATCTCTGGTGGCCCAAAGATATGGGCGCGCCCGACCTTTACCACGTCACGGCTACCCTGCTGCTCGACGGTGAGGTCGTGGACAGCCTCGAGCTTGATTTCGGCATCCGCACGACGCGCCTTGAGCGCACCGAGTTGTTGGACGAGGACGGCAACGGCGAATTTTGCTTCTACATCAACGCTCAAAAAATGTTCGCACGCGGTACCAACTGGGTACCCCTCGACCCCTTCCACTCGCGTGACGCCGAGCGTCTGCCGCTGGCGCTGAAGCTGCTCGACGAGGGCAATATCAACATGGTGCGCGTCTGGGGTGGTGGCGTGTACGAAAGCGACGAGTTTTACGATTTCTGTGACGCACACGGCATCACCGTCTGGCAGGATTTTATGATGGGCTGCGCCTCCTATCCGCAGGACAAGGATTTCTGCGACAAACTGCGCGTGGAGGCCGAGCAGGTCGTCAAGCGCCTTCGCAACCACCCCGCAATTCTCATGTGGGGCGGTGACAACGAGGGCGATCAGTTCATCGGCGGTGCCCGTATGGGTGCTGACCCGAACGGCTACGCCCCGACACGCACGGTACTGCCCGATGTGCTACGCCGAAACGATCTCTCGCGCCCCTATCTGCCAAGCTCGCCCTATATGTCACCCACGGCGGCACAGCACGGCTGGGCGAAGCAGAGCCAGACGCTCCCGGAGCGGCATCTGTGGGGCGGCAACCGCTATTTCAAGGATCCCTTCTTCTCTGCCCCCGTTTGCCATTTTGTCAGCGAATCGGGCCAGCACGGTTGTCCGTCGCCCTCGTCCATCCGCAAGTTTATCCACGAGGATAAGCTCTGGCCGTATCAGGACAACACCGAGTGGCAAGTGCACTACGCTTGTATGGAATCGCACAAGGGCGCGACCTACTCGCACCGTATTCACACGATGACAGGCCCCATCAACCACCTGTTCGGCTTTGAACCCAACGACCTTGAAAATTTCGCGCTCGCCAGCCAGATCACCCAAGCCGAGGGACTCAAGTTCTTTATGGAGCGCGCCCGCTCGCTCAAATTTGAGAAGATGACAGGCATGCTCATCTGGAATTTGCTTGACGGCTGGCCGCAGTTCTCGGACGCGGTGGTTGACTACTACGGCACGCCTAAGCTCGCCTACCACGTGCTCAAGCGGTCGCAGGAGCCCATTTGTCTGCTATTCCGCGAGCCGAAGAACGCTGAGTTAGAGCTTGTCTGCGCCAACGATACGCTCGGTGCGGTCAATCTTGCCTACCGCGTCACCGATGTCACAAACGACCGCGTGGTCGCTCAAGGCGA
>JAGBTR010000057.1 GCA_017631215.1 Clostridia bacterium
CGCACGGGGTGAGCAGGTCGCCTGCGAACAGCGCATCGAGCGCCCTCTCGCGCAGATTACTCTTGCCCAGCGCACAGGCAAGCGCACGACGCTGCATCTCGCTTTCAGCCTTTTCAAAGGTGTCCTGACCGAAGCGGTCGCCGCCGTCCTCCTTGCCATCCCAGAAATCAAAGCGGTCGCCGATCGGGCCGCCGTGCTCCAGATATCCCACCACCGACGCCGCCCCCAGCACCGAGGCGTTCAACGCGATCAAGCCTTCACTCATACGAAAGAGACCTCCCAAATGACAGTTTCTTTTTGGTATTATTTCCGCAAAGCCTTGCATTATGCAAAGAGATATGCTATAATTTAAGGTAAGAATACCCATCCCAACCGCGGGCGGGTAGAACTGCAACAAATGCAAAGGAGTACGCATATGATCCACATTCTTGAGAACGATCAGCTCCGCGTCCAGATCAACGAGCACGGTGCTGAGGTTATGTCCATTTTCTGCAAGGAAAACGATACCGAATATCTCTGGCAGGGCGACGCCACCTATTGGGGCAACCGCGCCACGCTGCTCTTCCCCATCTGCGGCCGTCTGATCGAGGGACGCTACACCTACAAGGGCAAGAGCTACGATATGCTGCTGCACGGCTTCATCCGCAACGTCGACCTGACGGTCAGCGCCAAGACGGAGAACAGCATCTCGCTGACCTACTCGGACAACGAGCTGACGCGCGCGCAGTATCCCTTCGCCTTCCGCTTCACCGTCACCTACACGCTGTGCGGCAACACGCTCGATCATAAGTTCCTCGTTGAGAACACGGGCGACGACGTGCTTCCCTTTGGCGTGGGCGGTCACCCCGGCTTCAACATCCCGCTCGAGGATGGCACGACCTTTGCCGACTACTATATTGAGTTTGCCGACGTCAAGCCCGCTCGCAAGCTCATTCTGACCGAGACCTGCTTTATGACCGACGCAACCGAGCCCTTCCCGCTCGAGGACGGCAAGATCTACCGTCTGCATCACGATATGTTCGACAACGATGCCATCTTCCTGCGCGATATGGCAACCACGGTCACGCTCAAGTCGGACAAGACCTCCAAGGCGGTCACCATTTCGTCCACCAATATGCCCTATCTGGGTCTTTGGCACAAGCCCAAGACCGAGGCGCCCTATATGTGCATCGAGCCCTGGAACGGTCTGCCTGCCGATGACGGCATCGTCGACGATATGGCAACCAAGAAGTATATGAACCGCATCAAGCCCGGCGAGAGCGCCGAGTTTGGTATGGCAATCACCATCCATAAGTAATAGCAACGACAGACATCACCGCTATGCGGCGGTGTCTGTCTGTTTATTGGAGAGGTATCGTATGAAATACTACAAATTCCATCAAATAGAAAGCATCGTTTTGCCGCGGCAAGCCGACTCACGTGCTGTTTGGGAAATTTTGCACAACTATACCCCCGGCATCGAGTGGGACGTTACCTATGTTGAGGACGAGCACCATATCCGTATCGGGCAAGCCGCACAGACCGATGTGCCCGACGGCAAGGAATACGTCATTCACATCCAAGAGGACGGCATCAGCATAGGCGGTCGCGACTATCGAGGAACGATCCGCGGGCTGGTCACCCTGCTTGAGCGTGTCTTCTGCTACGGCAAGCACGACTACCGTGCGGAATGCGCAGATCTGGACGTCACGCCTCGCGTCGCTATGCGCTGTCTTCATCTCTGCTTTTTCCCCGAGAACAGCGTAGAGCAGATGCGCCGCGTCATTCGTGCGGCGGGTGTTGCCAAGTATTCTCATATCATTTTAGAGTTTTGGGGAACGCTAAAGCTCGACGCTATGAAGGAGTTGTCCTGGCCCGAGGCAAACACCAAGGAGGATATCCGCTCGCTGGTCAAGGAAGCAAACGCGCTTGGTATAGAGGTCATTCCCTTCTATCAGCACCTGGGGCACGCGGCGATGTCACGCTTGAGCTACTCCGCCAAGCACGTCGTTCTCGATCAAAATCCCGAATACGATTACCTTTATTACCCCAAAAGTCGTGGGTGGATATGGAATTATCCGCTGGAGGAGGTGCGCGAGCTGCTCCGATGCGTACGGCGTGAGCTGATCGATCTGTGCGGCGAGGGCGAATACTTCCATCTCGGCTGTGACGAGGCGGGGCTGGAATTGGATCCCGACGAGATGGCATCCTATCTCAACGAGGTCGTTGATGAATTGGCGACCGAGGGTCGGCGCGCCATCATTTGGGGCGATATGCTTCTCAGCCACGATTACGATTTTTTGAAAACAGCGGACGGCCATCGAAGCAACTACATCTGCAACGCCTCGGTCACGTTTGCCGACGCGATGCTCACGCGTCTTGATCGACGCATCATCATTGCCGATTGGCAATACGACACGCACGATCCCATCTGGAAAACCTCGCAATACCTCAAGGAGCGCGGCTTTGACGTCATTTGCGCGCCGTGGGACGATATGATCAACGTCCCCAACGCGATCGCGACCGCCGACCAAGAGGAGCTTCACGGTGTCATGGTCACGACTTGGGATCGTCTGTTCGTCAAGGGGAGCATGGTCAGGGTGCTCTTCTCGGGCTTTTGCTCCTACGGCGATCCCGAATACGCGCAGCTCTTCCCGACCGTCAGTGAGCGCACCACCAACATCTGGCGTCGTGTCTCACCGCGCGGGCTACCCTACAAGGATTGCGGTTGGTATCCGACGCAAATATAAAAAAATCAGGAACGGTCTTTTCGGCCGTTCCTTTTTTATTGAAAATTACCATATTTTTTGGGCTATCATTTTTTCGCGTTTCGTACTATAATGTTAGTAAGTAACCATTCGGAAGCGCACACGGGCGCGATGCCCGCAAGGAGGAAACAAGTATGGATCTGATACGGATCGACGACAACAAGCTGAAGATCATGCTGACCCCTGTGGATATGCAAAGCTATGCTTTGGACGACACGATGGACTACACCAAGGACGAAACACGGCAGGCCTTTCGCAGTATTATGAGTGAGGTACGCTCGCG
>JAGBTR010000058.1 GCA_017631215.1 Clostridia bacterium
GGGCGCTGTGTGAGGGTAACGAGAAGACTATGTTCGCACTCCCATCCCACTCCACAGAAACAAAGGAGCACCCACACCATGAACAACAAAAAAACCTACACCATCGACACCAAATGCGTTCAGGGCGGTTATACCCCCGCCAACGGCGAGCCTCGCCAGATCCCCATCGTCCAATCCACCACCTTCAAATACGCCAGTAGCGCCGATATGGGCAAGCTGTTCGATCTTGAGGCCTCGGGCTATTTCTATACCCGCCTCCAGAACCCCACCAACGATTCCGTCGCGGCCAAGATCTGCGAGATGGAGGGCGGTACCGCCGCTATGCTGACCTCGTCGGGTCAGGCTGCCTCCTTCTACGCCGTCTTCAACATCGCCTCGTGCGGTGACCACGTCGTCTCCTCCTCCTCCATCTACGGCGGCACCTACAATCTGTTTGCCGTCACGATGAAGCGTATGGGCATCGACTTCACCTTCGTCTCGCCCGACGCCACGCCCGAGGAACTGGACGCCGCCTTCCGCCCCAACACCAAGGCGGTATTCGGTGAGACCATCGCCAACCCCGCGCTCACCGTCCTTGACATTGAAAAATTCGCGGATGCCGCGCACCGTCACGGCGTGCCGCTCATCATTGATAACACCTTTGCCACGCCCGTTGGCTGCCGTCCCTTTGAGTGGGGCGCGGACATCGTCACCCACTCGACCACCAAGTATATGGACGGTCACGGCGCGGCGGTCGGCGGCTGCATCGTCGATTCGGGTAAGTTCGATTGGACCAAGTATCCCGACAAATTCCCAGGTCTTTGCACGCCCGACGAGAGCTACCACGGCGTGACCTACACCGAGCGCTTCGGTCTTGAGGGCGCGTACATCACCAAGGCGACCGCCCAGCTGATGCGCGACCTCGGTGCGATCCAGTCGCCCCAGCACGCCTTCTACCTCAACCTCGGTCTTGAGAGCCTGCACGTCCGTATGCCTCGCCACTGCGAGAACGCGCTGGCCGTTGCCAAGTTCCTGCAGAGCGACGACCGCATCGCCTGGGTCACCTACCCCTCGCTTGAGGGCGACAAGTACTACGAGCTTGCCAAGAAGTATATGCCGAACGGCACCTGCGGTGTCGTCAGCTTTGGCATCAAGGGCGGTCGCGCGGCTGCCGAGAAGTTTATGGGCAACCTCAAGCTCGCCGCCATCGAGACGCACGTCGCCGATGCCCGCACCTGCTGTCTGCATCCCGCAAGCGCCACCCACCGTCAGATGAACGACGACGAGTTGGCGGCGGCAGGCGTATCGCCCGACCTCGTCCGCTTCTCGTGCGGTCTGGAGAATGCGGCGGATCTCATCGCCGATATCCGTCAGGCGCTGGACGCGCTGGATGCGTGAGGTGAGCGATGCCCATCAAGATCCCCAACGATCTGCCCGCCGTACAGACGCTGGCAGACGAGAACATTTTCGTGATGACCGAAACGCGCGCCATCACGCAGGACATCCGTCCCTTGAAGATCCTTTTGCTCAATCTGATGCCCAAAAAGATCGAGACCGAGACCCAGCTCTCGAGATTGCTCGGCAACACGCCGCTGCAGATCGATTTGGAGCTGATCAAGACCAAAACGCATCAGTCGAAGAACACCTCCGAGGAGCATATGCTTGCCTTCTACAAGACGTTCGACGACGTCAAGGATCGCACCTTTGACGGTATGATCATCACGGGCGCGCCCGTCGAGCAGATGCCGTTTGAAGAGGTCGAGTATTGGGACGAGCTTTGCGAGATCATGGAGTGGACGAAAACGCACGTCCACAGCACCTTCCACATTTGCTGGGGCGCGCAGGCGGGGCTTTACTACCATTTCGGTATCGACAAGCAGCCGCTGCCCGAGAAGATTTCGGGCGTGTATCCGCACGTGGTCGACTACAAGAGAAGCATTTTGTTCCGCGGCTTTGACGACGTCTTTATGGTGCCGCAGTCCAGACACACGACCATCCGCCGCGAGGACGTTGAGGCGTGTGCCGCCCGCGGACTCAAGCTGCTCGCCTCGTCCGACGAGACGGGCGTCTACGCGATGGCGACCGAGGGCGGTCGTCAGGTGTTCATTACGGGACACTCGGAATACGATGCGAACACGCTTCGCAACGAGTATGAGCGCGATCTCAAGGCGGGGCTGGATCCCATCATTCCCAAGAATTATTTTCCGAACGACGACCCGACGCGCGAGCCGCTGGTGACCTGGCGCTCGCACGCGAATCTGCTGTATTGCAACTGGTTGAACTATTTCGTTTACCAGACGACGCCGTACGATATTACCGAAATTCAGTGAGGGGGTACCCTCACACTGCGCCTTCGGCGCGCGTTCGGGGATCGTGCGTCTTCATTCTTTGCCTCGTGGCAAAGAACGAAGCAAGAAAGCACGCCAAAGGGCTTTGCCCTTTGGAAACCCGCGCGGCGTAGCCGCGCTCCGTTCGCGCCTTCGTGGCTTCGCTATCGCTTCGCCAAGGCGGCGCTCAAAGGTATCGTTCAGCAAAACCGTTCCATCTTGTCGACGGCTGTCTCCAAGATGGGTATGGCTGGAAGTGCGGACTTGCCAGCTTGTGCCTCGGATAACAGATTCTTCTAACTTCTGCGAAACGGTACGGATATCGTTTTCTATGGTTTAGAAGGATGTTCTATCGAATAGATAGCAAAAAACTTTTGCCGTTCTATATGTAGAAAGCAGATCCTCGCCATTGTCGAGACAGGCACGCACCAAACAAAAGCCTTTACACCGCGTTGGATGTCAGCCACAAAAGTTCAGACCTACACCCCGAACCGCACCCATCTTGGGCGCGCGATATTGCGCCCAAGATGGAGAAATTTTGGATATCTAAAAGCCCGCAAGCGCGGCGAAGCGTAGCGGAGCATAAGCGCGCCGACGGAAACGGGGTCGAGGGGCGAAGCCTCCGCTCGATTCTTTGGTACCCCTTGCCGCAGGCAAGGCGCTTGTCGAGCGCCAAGAAAGTACATCCCCCCCGCACAAACCGTGCCCGCGCACCCGCAGGGTGCAGTGGGCGCGTAAAAAGAACA
>JAGBTR010000059.1 GCA_017631215.1 Clostridia bacterium
GTGTCTTAAATCACACGCACGGAGGTGCTTATGAAGGATGGAACACCACGACACGTGCGACGGTATCGTCTCGCGCGGCTGAGTCTGCTCTCGATTGCGTTTTTTCTGGGACTTGCCATCGCCTATGCCGAGCACCAATGCTGGCTTCCTCGTCAATTCACCGTTGCATCGTTCCAGGCATACACGGCAAAGGTATGCATTGGTCCGAGCTTTGGACGCTCACTTGTTGTGCCGATTCTGATGCTCGGTGCTTTGCCGACCGCAGGATACTATCCCCTTTCACGTGTCTGCCTCTTTGCGTCCGCCTTGCTTTGCGGAGCGAACAGCCTCCCATTTTTCTTGACACCCTCCCCTGCTCTGATCGTGTCCTTGACGCTGATCCTTCTTTGGATGCATTTGCTGATGCGAACAGACGTTGAAGCCGCCCGTGGCATCCAATCACGCGCGCAGGGTGTCTCAAGGGCTTGTGCGATCGGCCAATATCTGTTACGCCTTTGTCTGCTATGGGGAGAGGCGATTCTTATCTGTTTTCTGCTCTATTTTACTGCCGGTGTGATGTGATCACCTGCGGATGTTTAAACACAAGGAGAACACTATGCGATTTCAATCCATTTTCAAATTCCGTGACCGCGATGGAAAAGGTGTTGAAAAGGGCGAGGATACCCGCCCGACTCTCAAAAACTTTTTTAAACAAATTTTTCGCAAATTTTCACATCTGCTCAGCCTCAACGTGCTGATGCTGTTGCAGATCATTCCCATCATTCTTGCGGTCCTTGCGTTTTTGACCACGCCAATGACACCGTCGCAGAGCTCGGCTGCCTTTGCACCGTTGTATGGTGCGTCGCTGATCGAACCGAGCGGAGCGACCAATCTTTTCTTGGGGCTTGAGGCGCTTCCCTTGAATATCCCCGTCTACTCCCCCGCATCCTATTGGATCATCGGAGCGTGTGTCGTCTTCTTGCTGTTGACGCTGGGATTGCAGTCGGTCGGCTCGTTCTACGTTCTGCGCGGTCTTGTGCGCGGCGAGGCGGTATTTGTATTCAGCGATTATTTCTACGGCATCAAGCGCAACCTCAAGCAGGGCTTCCTGTTCGGTCTGATCGACAGCATCTTGATCATCGTTCTGACCATCGACATCGCTTATTACTCGCAGACGGTCGGTCCCTTCTGGCTTGACGTGATGTTCTGGATCCTGACCGCGATCACCATCCTGTACGTCATCATGCGCCCCTATATCTATCTGATGCTCATCACCTTTGATATGAAGATCCGTAAGATGTTCAAGAACGCGCTCATCTTCTCGGCGCTGGGACTCAAGAGGAATCTGCTGGCGGCGCTCGGCATTATTTTGCTCGTCGCCATCCACGTCCTGCTCATCATCGCCTTTATGCCGCAGGGCGTCATCACCGTCATCCTGCCGCTCGTCTACCTGTTTGCCGCGATCGGCTTTATCACCACCTATGCCGCCTACCCCATCATCGACCGCTATATGATCGCGCCCTATCGCAGCGAGACGACCGATGGTGATGATGCACAAGGAGATACAGAGGAATGAAAAGGAGATACAGAGGAATGAAAAGGAGATACAGAGGAATGAAAAGGAGATACAGAGGAATGAAAAGGAGATACAGAGGAATGAAGAGGTCGACGATCGAGCTGATAGATGCGATGCTCGCAAAGGAGCACGCGCTGACCGAGTGCCGTGAGACGCTGGTCGGGGCGGTCGAGTTGATATGCCGCTGCTTTGCGGACGGACACGCGCTGTACGTCTGCGGGAATGGAGGGAGCGCCTCGGATGCCGAGCATATCGTTGGTGAGCTGGTCAAGGCATTCCGTAAGAAAAGACCGATATCCGAGACCGAGCGCGCGCGCTTTGCCGCCTTGTATCCCGACGACGGCGCGCTACTGGAGCATTTGCAAGTAGGCTTCCCTGCCTACAGCCTTGTCAGCGGTACGGCCATTATGACCGCCATCGTCAACGATCTTGGCGGTGAATATATCTACGCGCAGCAGGCCAACGCCTATCTGCAAAGCGGCGATATTCTTTGGGGCATCTCCACCTCGGGCAATTCTGCTCCCATCATCCATGCGATGAAGGTCGCACGTCTGAAGGGCGCACAGACCATTGCAATGACGGGCAAGTCGGGCGGTCAGATGTCTTCGCTTGCCGATCTGACGCTTCGCAGCACCGAGCAGGAGACGTATCTCGTTCAGCAGGAGCACATTGCGTTTTACCATATCATATGTGCTGCCGTGGAGGAGGAATTGGCATGATCGCAGGAATCGACATTGGCGGAACCAAATGCGCCGTTCTGCTCGGCGAGCAGCGTTTGGATGATCTCACGATCATCGAACGCGTTGAGTTCCCTACGCCCAGTACCCCGCAATTGGCGATCGGGGCGTTCATAGAGACACTTCGCGAGCTGTGTCACAAGCATCACATATCTGCACCCGATGCAATCGGCATCTCGTGCGGAGGACCGCTTGACAGCCGTCGGGGTATCATTCTTTCCCCGCCGAATCTCATCGGCTGGGACGAGGTACACATCACAGACGAAATAACCGCCGCCTTGGGCGCTCCCACCTATCTTTGCAACGACGCAGATGCTGGAGCTTTGGCCGAATGGACGTTCGGCGCGGGTCGCGGCTGCGAGCATATGGTGTTTATCACCTTCGGTACGGGGCTTGGCGCGGGCTTGATCCTTGGCGGCAGACTCCACACGGGGGCATCCAATTTTGCCGGTGAGATCGGACACATCCGCCTCGATCGGCACGGTCCCGTCGGCTATGGCAAGAGCGGCTCTGCCGAGGGCTTTTGCAGCGGCAACGGCATCGCTCAGCTTACCAGAACGCGTGTGTTGGAGCAGCTGCAATCGGGCAAGCAGGTTGCTTGGGCAACCACCGCTGCCGATGCTGAGCGCATCACAGCCAAGGACGTCGGTCTTGCCGCCGCGAGCGGTGACCGCCTTGCGCTGGATATCTTTGCGGAGGTAGGCGAGCAATTCGGTCGTACGCTGGCAATTCTTGTTGATGTGCTGAATCCCGAGCTGGTCGTTGCGGGCGGCGTTTATATGCGCGCCCACCAATTCATTGACGATGCTATGTGGGCAACCCTTCGCCGCGAGGCGCTTCCCGGTGCGGCGGATGCGCTGCGCGTGCTTCCCTCTGCGCTTGGTGAGCGTATCGGCGACTACGCCGCGCTGACCGTTGCGATCAACGGCTTGAATCATCGTGTCAACCAATAAATGCAAAAAAAACGCCGCCGAGAAAACGTTCTCAGCGGTGTTTTGTTTTATTCGATTAAAGCTCGTTTCGGATCAGATCCTCGAACGTCTCGCGGCGCAAGATCAGTGTGTCCTCGCCATCGCAGAGTCTGACCATCGCGGGTCTTGGTAAACGGTTGTAGTTGGACGCCATTGCATAGTTGTATGCGCCTGTCGTCAGCACGGCGATGATGTTTCCTCTTTGCGGATACGGTAGCGCAACGCCCTCTTGGATGAGATCGCCGCTCTCACAGCAACGTCCCGCCACGGTGCAGACGGTATCACATTCGTCGTTCATGCGATCGGCCATTACCACCGTATAGGGCGACTGGTACAGTGCATAACGGGGGTTGTCCGGCATACCGCCGTCAACCGATACGTAATTGCGGAAGCCGGGAATGCTCTTGAGTGTACCGACGGTATACAGCGTCATACCCGCATCTGCCACGATGCTGCGACCGGGCTCCATCCTCACGCGCGGCATCGGGAAGCCGTGTGCCTCACAGCACGCGCGCATTGCTTTTCCGATCTCCTCGATGTTGGCGGCGTAATCGATACGCGGGTGCTCCTCCAGATACGGAACGCCCATACCACCGCCGATGTTGATCTCGCGGAAGGTGAAGTTCAACCTATCCCGTACGTTGGCGGCAAAGTCGACCATAATGCGCGCCGCATCGGTAAACGGCTGTGTCTCAAAGATCTGCGAGCCGACGTGACAGTGAATACCCTCCAAGGATACGTGCGGCTGACCAATGGCCAGCATAACCAGCGTCATTGCCTGCTCTGTCTCAATGGCGGCACCGAATTTGGAATCTACACTACCCGTGGAGATCGCCTTGTGCGTGTGCGGATCAATGCCGGGGGCCACACGGATCAGAATCTTTTGCTTGATATTACGCGCGGTAGCCTCGCGCTCAATAGCAAGCAGTTCCTCTTCGTTATCGCAGACAAAATAGCCTACGCCGTTATCCATCGCGTAGGAAATATCCGCGTCGGTCTTGTTATTTCCGTGGAAATAGGCGCGCTCCATGGGAAATCCACCGCGAACGGCGGTAAAGATCTCACCCGAGGAAACGACGTCAATGCCCATTCCCTCCTCGCGCATAATGCGGTAGATATCCTTGATGCACAGCGCCTTGCCCGCATACAGCGGAAGCGCATCCTCGCCAAAGGCGGACTTCATCGCGCCTTGATAAATACGACATTTTTCGCGGATCTTGTTCTCGTCCAGCAGGTAGAGCGGCGTGCCGTATTTGTTTGCCAGCTCAATGGTATCAACGCCCGCGAAGCAAAGATGCCCCGCCGCGTTGATCGAAATGTTATCACAGATCATGTCTTGTGTTCCTTTTTTCAAAGATATAGGTCAAGCGAACAGATCGCTCACCGAATACAGCCCTGCGGTCTGCTCGCGCAGATACTCGGCTGCCTTAAGTGCACCCTCGGCAAACAGCGCGCGGCTGTGCGCCTCGTGCTTAAGCGTCAGCGTCTGCGAGCCCGTGTTGATATGCACCTCGTGAATGCCGACGACCTTACCCATACGGATGGAGTGAATACCGACCTCGCCTGCGGGGCGCTTGCCGTTTTCGTGACGTCCGACGCAGAAGGTCGTGTTCTGACGAACATCCTCAACACCGCGCGCGATCATCAGCGCCGTGCCGCTCGGGACGTCCAGCTTCTGATTGTGGTGAGTCTCAACAATCTCAACGTCTGCATCGGGAAACACCTGCACGGCGGTCTTAACAAGCGAGACGAGCAGCGCGATGCCGATGGACATATTGCCCGAATAGAAGATCGGGACTCTGCGAGAGGCGTCCTCGATCATTTTCTTTTCCTCGTCGGTCTGCCCCGTTGTGGCAATGACGGTAGGAATACCGCGCTCAAGGGCGAAGGAAAGCACCTTGTCGGTTGCGCTGTGATGAGAAAAATCGACCAGCACCTCCGCCGTCTCCTTAATGTCGGAGAGCGAGGTGTAGACCGGCGCGTCAGCTTCGGGGAGCGTGATATCGACCGCTGCCGCAAGCTCTGCACCGCAATAGCCCGACGCGATGGAGGCAAGCAGCTCCTTGCCCATACGTCCTGCGGCACCGTTTACAATAATTCTCATATCAAACCTCTCAGATCAAATTCTGCTCTTTCATCAGCGAAAGCAGAACGGCGCGGTGGTTGTCCTCCATCGGCGTCAGCGGCAGACGGAGATAGTCCTCACAGAAGCCCATAGCAGCCATAGCGGCCTTGACGGGAATAGGATTGACCTCACAGAACAGCGCATTGATCAGCGGCAGATAGTCGAGCTGCATCTGACGGCTCTTCTGAATATCACCGCGCATAAAGGCGTGGCACATCTCGCTCGTCTCGCGAGGCAAGAGGTTGGACAGCACCGAGATGACGCCCTTGCCGCCCATCGAGAGAACGGGGACGATCTGGTCGTCGTTACCCGAATAGATATCCAGCTTATCGCCGACAGCAGCGGCCGTCTCAACGATCTTGGAAATGTTGCCGTTGGCCTCCTTGATGGCGACGATGTTGGGATGATCAGCCAGTGCCGCATAGGTATTGACCTCGATGGCAACACCCGTGCGCGAGGGGACGTTGTAAAGGATCATCGGCAGGTCTGCCGCATCAGCGATCGCGGTGAACATCGTCACAAGACCCTTCTGGGTTGCCTTGTTATAATAAGGCGTAACGACCAGCGATGCGTCTGCACCAACCTCGTAAGCAAAGCGCGTCAGGTCGATGGCGTAATCGGTATCGTTCGAGCCCGTTCCTGCAATGATGGGAACGCGCTTATTTGCACGCTCAACGGCAAAGCGGATGGCCTCGCGGTGCTCCTCGTCGGTCAGCGTCGAGCCCTCGCCCGTCGTGCCGCAAATGACCAGTGCATCAATGCCGCTGTCGATCTGCCAATCGATCAGCTTGCCGAACGCGGTATAATCCACGCCATCACGCGTCAAGGGGGTTACGAGCGCGGTTGCGGCGCCCTCAAAAATCGTCTTCTTCATGTTTTTTGTTCCTTTCCTTGGTGAGATATACAAAAAAATAGAGCCAACTCTTACGAATCGGCTACCGCAAAATCCCAAAAGTCCCCCTTTTTTCGGGGTTTGGATCATTTCGATAGCTCTCCGCAATATGCGACAGTAAAACGGATATTAACCGAGTTACCAGGACGGCCGCACGCCTCGGCCTCCTTCGGCACGATCCCCTTTTCCCTCCGCAACGTCTTGCGAGGACTAGACACGAAAGGTACTGTTGTCACGTGCGCCTCTATCATTTTTATCATTATATCGAATTTTCTCGTCTTTGTCAAGTGGTATACGCTATTTTTTTGATTTTTTTTGCGAGTGAGCGACGTCTTCACGACCGCCGCTCGCGTTGCCGCCGCTCCATTCGGCGCCAGTTGATAAAGCCGTAAGCGTCGTTGATCAGAAAGACCACGAAGCAAATGACCCTCGAAAGATAGGCGATATCCTCCGCGCTGGCCATCACCCAAAGCGCGATCAGCACGATATCGTTAAAGGCATATCCCAACGAGCAATACGAGCTACGCAGCGCGGCGAGCGCGGCAGCTACGAAGCTGGTCGTTACCGAAAGCGTGCTGAGAAGGAGATTCTCATTGCCAAGCGCCTTGAGGATGAAGTAGAACAGCACCGTTACCGCAACGGCAAAAATGCCAAGACATACGATTTTGCAGTGCGTCAGCCGCGCCACGCGCACCTCGTCGGAATCGCGGTAAGGGTTTCGGATCCATTGGATCGCTGCCCAGACGGCCATCGGCGTGGTCATTCCCAGATAGGTGATCAGCTCACCGTAATATCGGTATTCCAGCGAAATGATGGCGTAAAGAATGGCAAACAAAATGATCAGAAACTGCCCCAGCACGTGCCCCTTTGCAAGAAAGATGAGCGCGGTCACGCCGATAAGCGAAGCAATCAGCGACAGTGCGTCTCCGGTCGGTGAGCAGGCATAGCAGACGGCGGTCACGACCATCGAGATGCCCCAAAGCCACCACTCAAATCGTGTCCAGGTGGCAAACGGATTTTTGATCTTCAAACTGTTTCCTCCTCAAAAAAGCATTCGTCCGCACGTCTTCCAAGACCTAATGACGTGCAAACGAATGCCTTGCATTCAGCCACCCGGTGGCGGCGTTGTTAACTTGCTATGATTATAGCACATTCGTGAACGGATGTCAAGCGTCTTTTTCGCTTTCCTTGCCCATCGTGACCGCATATGTTGAGACGCGCACGATGCGGTGTGTTTAGTCACGGCCTGCGAAGGA
>JAGBTR010000001.1 GCA_017631215.1 Clostridia bacterium
AATGCCATCGGTCCCGTGACCTTCAAGCTCAAGAACGTATATTTTATCAACTCGGGTGATATCGTTCCGCTCGTTATGGCAGCAACGTTGGGCAAACTTGGACTTGCAAAGGACACCGTCTTCGATTCCTCGAGCATGAATACCAAGCCTTACCTGAGAAAGGTGGGCAGCGCTACCATTAAGTACAACAATGGTCAGGACTTTATGTCTGCTCAATTCCAGTGTACGGGCGTTGTTCCTAAGAACTATGGCTTCGAGGTCGATACCTCTTGGGGTACTATGGACATTACGGCCATGAACAAGTTCTGCTTTGATTTGTATATTTCCGATATCTCGTTGGTCAACGTTGACTCGGCATTGTGGAGAGTTGAACTGTTGTTTACCGACAAAACTAGCACCACTGGAAACGACAAGACCTACCAAGCAAAAAGCACCACAACGCTTGCTAATTTTGCTAAGGTAGCAGGCATCACGCTCAAGAGCGGTTGGAACCATTTTGAACTGCCGATGTTGACTAAGGACGCTCCTACGGAAGGCATTTCTTGGGCAGGCTCTCACAACGTGGCTACAAAGGGTCTGAAATATGTTCGTATCTATGTAGAGGATGCTACCAACACGGGAGTTGCAGGTAAAGATATCACCATCGGTCTGAGAAATACCTATTTTACCAATGATGGTATTGCGTGGAACACTACCCCCTCCACTCCTGGCGTTGCCAAGGTTGCAAGCGCACAGCCCACGCTGACCAACAGCTTCAATCTGACCTACAAGGTCTCGGCTGACTCTAATATCGTTTGCAAGCCTGTGGTCGATCTGACCTACGATGGCTCGACCGCCCGTCAGACGCTGGCCGCAGACGGCTCCTTTGCCTTCAACGATATCTTCGCTCACCGCATTGCCGATACCATCACGACGACCGTGAAGGCTCTGGACAAGAACGGCGATATCGTCACGAGCACGCACACCTACAGTGTGAAGGACTACGGCGAGAGAATGCTGGCCAATGAGAGCATCGATGGCTATTCTGCCGAGAAGCTGGAAGCATTCAAGAGACTCGTCTCCGATATGCTCTACTACGGCGCCGCCACACAGACCTACGCCAACTATAATACCGAGAATCTGGCTTCCAATGTCAGCGGCATCATTCCCAACGCGAATGCAGGTGCGAACTTCGTCGCTCCCACGTCCACGCTGACGGGTCGTCCCTCGGGCGAGTACAGCGGTACGGGTCCCAAGTGGAGAGGTGTGACGCTGGTTCTGGATAGCGCAATGTGCATCCGCTACAGCTTCACCGCAGACAGCATTGAGGGTCTGACTCTGAATTGCTCCAATGGTAAGAGCTACACGAGCTTTGTCTCGGCAAGCGATGCCAACGGCGCTTACTATTACATCGACGTTCCCGTCAATGCGACCGAGTTTGATACCGCCTTTACGGTATCCTTCGCAGGCGTGGAGAACTACGATCTCGCTTATTCGGTCAACCACTACGTGGCAACCAAGCGCGATCCGTCGATGATCAAGACCTCGGCTCTGCTTGAGGCTATCTACAACTACGGTGTCTCTGCGGACGCTTTTGCGGCACAGTAATTCAAAGGAGGTTTGTGAAATGAAAGTAAAGATTTATGAGCGCGCCTCTCTTGAGATTGTGTCCTTTGACGCAAAGGATGTTATTACGACCAGTACCTATAACGGTTCTATCAAGGAGCCGGTCGTGCTGCCCGAAGACATCTTTGGCTGATGAAAAACACGATATGAAAACGAGGAGAATGTCACCCGCGGGTGGCATTCTCCTTTTTGTATGCTCTGTATGAATTTGTCCTATTTGGGTTGGACTATTGTACAAATACCTTGACACCTTCTGCGTGTCCGTGCTATAATCAAAGCGAAAAATCATCGTTTGTTACGGTGTGCAGAAAGGAGATCTGTGATATGAGATCCAATCAATGTCGGCTGTCTTGGATGCCGTTGCTGCTTTTGCTGGCGCTGCTTCTTTTGTGGGGAATGACTGCGTGCCACGCGTCGGATCAGCCCGATTTGCCAAGCACCCCTTCGCAAGACGATCCCTCCTCAAACGATCCCTCAGAGGGTGATATACCGACCGAGCAGCCCGATGCCAACGCTGCGACCTCGCTGTCCGAGCGCGAGATCGAGGTGGTCAAGGGAAGCGCGATCCACGAGAACGTTTACGGTCGCGCGCCGTATGGATTGACCGAGGTCGTCAACGGACATATGGCGGTCTACGGGCCGCTTCTCCTCGACGGAACGGTCAACACATTCCAGACGCAGACCAATTATTCCGCATCCCATCACGTCTACGCCGAGGGCGTTTCGGTCTTTGCCGACAGCCCGTATGCCGTCGAGTCGATCATCACCGACTGGAAGAGGCGGGACGACACCTATTCGCTCAGCTTTATGACGGCCATCAACCGTTGCGTGTTCAGCGATTATGAGCGTTGGTGCGAGGAGAACGGCCGTATGGACACGCCACCCTCGGACGATATTCAGCTTCAGGCAAACGGCTCGTATAAGGGCAAGACGGACGGCGCGACCATGTACATGGTGCCGACCGAGCGCTGGATTGATTTCGTCTGGGATACCATCGAAACGGCGATGGATATGGCTGATTTTGAGTATATTATGCCCGAGGAGCCCGACGTTTTCGGCAAAACGGGCTATTCTCCGGCCTTTAAAGCTGAGTGGGAGGCCTACTATGACGAGCCTTGGGTGGCACCCACTACCTCTCCCGAGGCGCTGCTCAAGACGCAAGAGCTGAAGGTCTATCTCATCCAGCGCGCCTACACGACGCTCTCGGAGCGTATCAAGCAAAAGAATGCTGATACCAAGCTGTGCATTGCAACACACTCTACGCTCAGCTATAATACGAGCAATACCAAGATTGTGGCGGGACTCAACACCTATCTCTCGTCTGGCATCTACGACGCGGTCAACGCACAGACGTGGTCGGATACCATCGGCACCAATCTGACGGTCAACGGAGAGATCATCAAGGACCTCTTTGTGGCGGGCTATCTCGGCTATGCGTCCTACGTCGATGCGGCGGGCGATCTGCCGCTCTATGCTGCGACCGATGCGATGGGCGACGGCGCGAACAAGAACTTTTTGACCGAGGATTTTTATTGCGACCGATATTACGCCCAACTCGTCACCCAGCTTCTGCAGCCCGAGATCAACCGCTTCAGCGTGGTTTGCTGGCCTGTCCGCAGCTTTGATTCCACCTCGCAGGACTACCGCATCGTCCAGCAAGCGGCGGCGGCTGCCGTCCGTGAGGCGGCAGGGAAGGAGACGGTCGTCAGCGCGGGTACGCCGGGCATCACCTATCTGCTCTCCGATTCGCTGTCATGGCAGTTGGACGAGCAGGGCTGGAGCTTGTCGACGCACGACGGCTTTCTCGGTCTGACCTATCCCTTGGTCAGCGACGGTATCCCCCTCAAAATTCGCGCGATGGAGATGGTCGATAGCGCCGACGACCTTGACGGCGTCAATCTGCTGCTCGTCTCGTTCGATTGTCAGAAGCCGCAGAGCGAGGCTGTCGTCCGCGCCATTGCCGATTGGGTGCGTGAGGGCGGTCAGCTGCTCTACGTGGGCGGTCGCGACCGCTACGACGAGATCGCCACCAAGTGGTGGGCTGCATACGGCTCGCCCTTGCAGGCGCTTCTTGATCTGCTTGAGCTGGATGTCAGCGTCAACGCGCTTCATAGCGTCGGTGACGGAACGCTGGAGTGGCTGGGCAGCAAGAAGCAAAAGGCCATTGCCGATACGGGGCTGGCATCTCAATATATGAATTACAGCGTCTCCTTTGAGGGTGACGTTGAGGCTGTTTTGGCGTTGCAGGACGGCGCGATGATCGGCTTTGAGGCCAACGTGGGCAAGGGGCGCGTGGTCGTGCTTGGCACACCCTCGGCGCTCTACGCGCAGAATGCAAACGGCAGCGAGGCCATGCGAGCGTTGGTTGAATACGCCTGCGCCGAGGCCGAGTACGAATACGACGCGACGCGCCTTGTTTGGTCGAAGCGCGGAAGCATCGTTGCGGCGCATTCGTTTGAAGTGCAGAATATGCTGACGGGTCGCTATATCGACCTGCTCGACCCTTTGATGAGTGTCCATACGCACTACATTTTGGAGGCGGATGAGAGCGCACTTTTGTATGATGTCAACGAGCTCGATCTGTCGGTGCCGCGTCTGGCGTTTACGGTCGGTGAGGTTTTGAGTCTGGAAGAGAGCGCCGACACGACCACCGTCAAGGTGCGCTCGGCGCAGGGCGCCTTCGTCACGATGCGACTGTTCAGCGCGGAGGGGGTGTATCCCCAGAGCGTCAAGGTCGCCAAGGGACGGGTGGAAGAAGCATATGACTATGCGTGGAGCGCCAAGGACGGCTCGCTGTTTGTTCGCTTCAAGGGCGACAGCAAAGCAGGTATGACCGTGACCGTCACGTGGGGCAGCTCGCCCGTCGAGGATCAGGCCGCTGAGACTCTCAAGCAGCGGCAGGAGCAGGAGCTTGTGAAAATGGGCTATGAGCTGCTCAATCCCGACGTGAGCGCTTGGGCGGAGCTGAGCAAGCATACCTTCACCATCAACGAGGGGACGGGCAACGTGGACAGCGCCTTCATCGAAAAGAACACGGGCAGCCTGGGCAGCTACGGCCGCTATTGCGACCGCGAGAATGAGCTGGTCTACCGCTTCGATCTGAACGCGTATCCCGAGCTTGTTGCGGTGATGAAAATCTGTTCCAACTATCTCGTTCAGGTATCGACCGACGGCGCGCAGTGGAGGACCATTCAGAACTACGTCGAGGCCAACGGCGTGCGGATGCAGGGAACGAGCAACGTCGCTAC
>JAGBTR010000060.1 GCA_017631215.1 Clostridia bacterium
AGAATGAAGACACACCACCCCCGAGCGCCTATTTCGGCAAAGCCGAAATGGAGTGCGAGCGTAAAAAGAAGAATATGTTCGCACTCCCCCCCTGCCCCCCCCGTCGCTCACCCCTTGACATTCTGCTCCCCGCGTGGTATAATTGTTTTGTATATTTTTTCTCCCCGAAAGGAGATCCCCTATGAAGGTTGGATTCGTTTCGCTCGGCTGTCCCAAAAATCAACTCGACACCGAGGTTATGCTTCACCACGTCCTCGCGGCGGGCTATGAGATCACGCCCGACGAGACGGAGGCCGACGTGGTCATCATCAACACCTGCGCCTTTATCGAGAGCGCCAAGCAGGAGGCGATCGAGAACATCCTCGATATCGCCTGGCTCAAGGAAAATCGCTCTCTCAAGGCCATCATCGTCACGGGATGCCTGGTCGAGCGCTACCATCAGCAGATCCTCGAGGAGCTGCCCGAGGTCGATGCGGTACTGGGCGTCGGCTCTATCCACGATATCGTCGAGGCGCTCGAGGCGGTGACCGATCCGTCCCGCTCCGAAAAATACGTGTCCGTCAAGGATCACGATTGCGTCGAGCTGGGCGGTGACCGCGTGCTCACCACGCCCGAATATATGGCCTATCTCAAGATCGCCGAGGGCTGTGACAACCGTTGCGCCTACTGCGCCATTCCCTCCATCCGCGGCAAGTTCCGCTCGCGCCCGATGGACGATCTGGTCGCTGAAGCAAACATGCTCGAGGAGCTTGGCGTGCGCGAGCTGACCATCGTTGCGCAGGATATCACGCGCTACGGTCTGGATCGGTATGGCGAGTATTCGCTCCATAAGCTGCTGCGCCGTATCACGGACGAGACAAGCATCCCTTGGATCCGTCTGCTCTACTGCTATCCCGACAAGATGACGGACGAGCTCATCGCCGAGATCCGCGACAACGATCGCATCCTTAAATACGTCGATATGCCGCTCCAGCACGTCTCCGACCATATGCTGAAGGCGATGAATCGCCACGGCGACAGCGCGACCGTTCGCGAGACGGTCAAAAAGCTGCGCCGCGAGATCCCCGACCTGACGCTGCGCACCACCTTCATCGTCGGCTTCCCCGGCGAGACGCAGGAGGACTTCGACGAGCTGTGCGCGTTCGTCAAGGAATCGCGCTTTGAGCACGCCGGCGTGTTTACTTACTCGCGCGAGGAGGGTACCCCCGCCTATGACTTTGACGGTCAGATCGACGAGCAGGTCAAGCAGGACCGTATGGACGTTCTGATGCGGATGCAGATGCGCATCAACGAGCAGCAAAACGAGCAAAAGCTCGGCAAGACCATCCGCGTGCTGGTTGAGGACTACGATCCCGTCAGCGAGGCGCATTTCGGTCGCAGTGCCGCCGACGCCCCCGAGATCGACGGCAAGGTCTACTTCAGCAGCCCCCGCCGCATCGCGCCCGGCTCGTTCGTCGACGTGGTCGTCGAGGACGTCGTCGACTACGACGTATACGGCTCGGCTGTGCTACCCAAGGAATAAGGAGGTATCTGTGATGAATCTACCCAACAAGCTGACGGTGCTCCGTCTCGTTCTCGTCCCGCCCATTCTGGTCGTGATGCTGCTGCCCTATTCGTGGGTCGTCAACGTCATCGCCGCTCTCATCTTCGGCGCGGCATCCTTCACCGATATGCTCGACGGCAAGATCGCGCGCAAGTATGGTCTTGTCACCGACTTTGGCAAGTTCCTTGACCCGCTGGCCGACAAGTTTATGGTCATCGCCGCCATCTTCGGCATCGTCTGCCGCTACCGCACGGGCAACGATCTGATGTTCTGGACGTTTATGACGATGCTGATGGTCACCGTCTTCCGCGAGCTCGCGGTCGCATCCATCCGCCTCATCACCGCCAAGAACGCGGGCGGGGTCGTCGCCGCCGATATGCTGGGCAAGATCAAGACGGTCGTTCAGATCGCCTGCATCGAGCTGGCACTGCTGGAGCCCATCGCCCACGAGATCATCGGTCATTTTGCCCCCGACTTCTTCTTTGGCGGCTTCTATGCCCTGACGCTGCTCAGCGCCGCCGCGGCCATCGTCTTCACGCTGCTCTCGGGCATCAATTATATCAAGAATTACTGGAAGTATATGGATCCCGAGAAGTGATCCGACCGACCCGACCGCTCCCCCCATATCGCGGAGCGGTCGCGCTTTTTTGGAGGCTTTTATGAAACAGACCGCATCCGCCGCACGGCTCTCGGTCGTGCTGTCGATGGTCATCTTTGGCACCATCGGCATTTTCCGCACCTACATTCCCACCGTCCCCTCGGGGCTGCTCGCCTCGCTGCGCGGCATCGTGGGCGCGCTGTTCCTGCTCGCATTTCTCTATCTGCGCGGCAAACGGCTCGACCTTGCCGCCATCCGCAAAAATCTCCTCCGCCTGATCGTCTCGGGCGTGCTGATGGGCTTCAACTGGATCCTTCTGTTTGAGGCCTACCGCTTCACCTCGGTCGCCACCGCCACGCTGTGCTATTATATGGCGCCCGTGTTCGTCATTCTCGCCTCGCCCCTTCTGCTGAAAGAGCGGCTGACCGCGCGGCGGCTCGGCTGCGTGCTGGTCGCGCTCGTCGGTATGATCCCCGTCTCGGGCGTGATGAGCGCCTCGTTTGGCGGCATCTCCGAGCTGAATGGCGTAGCGCTGGGTCTGGGCGCAGCGGTGCTGTACGCCTGCGTGGTGCTCATCAACCAGACCGTCAAGGACATCGGCGCGTACGACAAGACCATCGTCCAGCTCGGCGCGGCGGGTCTTTCCGTTCTGATCTACTCTCTGCTGGTCGAGGACGTCAGCGCGATGCCGCTGGATGCGCCCACGCTGGCGCTCGTCGGCGTGGTCTGCATCTTCCATACGGGCATCTGCTACGCGCTGTATTTCGGCGCGATGGGACGCATTCCCGCCCAGACAGTCGCCCTGCTCAGCTACATCGACCCCGTCGTTTCGGTGCTGCTGTCCGCCACGCTGCTCCGTCAGGGGCTTGACGTGTGGGGCTGGGTCGGTGCCGTCCTCATTCTCGGCGCTGCGGTGCTGGGTGAGCTGCCTGCAAGGGCACGCAAGGAGGGCTGATATGCTCGTTTTTGATCAAGCAACACAACGTCAATACGGCGACATCCTCGCGCTCTACGAGGACGCCATCGCCTCACTTGCCCGCGACGGCATTGAGATCTATTGGGATCTTGACCACCACCCCTCGCGCGACTTTTTGCGCCGCGCCATCGAGCGGGGCGAGCTGTTCGTCGCGCTGGAGGAGGGACGCGTGGTGGGTGCGTTCGTGATGGACGACAGCCAGCGCCCCGAATACGCCGAGATCGCGTGGTCGTGCGATGCTCCGCCCGAGCGCGTGCGCGTGATGCACGTGCTGGCCGTCCACTCGTCGGCGCGCGGCTGCGGTGTCGGTCGCTTTCTCTTAAACGCCGCCAAGGACCACTGCCAAAGGGCGGGCATCCGCTCGCTCCGCCTCGATGCGCTCTCGTGCAACGCCCCCGCCTGCGCCCTCTACCGCCGCGAGGGATTTTCAACGGTCGAGTCGCGCATCATCCACATCCCCGACATCGGACCACACCCGTTTGAGGTGTTTGAATATGCGCCGTGATGCGCGAAAGCGCACGAAGCTCGCGCGTTTTTTGCATTGACAAGAGCAGATAGATCCTCTATAATGGTAACAACAACATCAAGGAGGTATCTATGAGCGCTCAACTGTACCCTGTTTCGACCACCTATCTTTCGTGTGACGACTATGAGATCACCGTCGACGGCGTGGGCGCGATGCCTGACACTGCCCGCGTATCCGCCTACCCCTTCAACCGTCGCTGGCCCGGCTACCAGCGAAGCCTCGATCAGACCGAGCTGGTGAATTTTCTCTCGTTGGCCGTCGAGGGGACGGTGACCTACACCATCCGCCCCAAAAAGCCCTTCGACCCCGCCGCGCTCAAGATCCGCCCGCAGTCGCTGGGGATCGCGCCGACCGTTAAGGACGGCGTCATCACCTTTACGCTGGACAGACCCGCCTACTTCACCGTCGAGCCCTACGGACGCAACCACGCGCTACACGTCTTTGCCGACCCGATGCCGCGCTATGACGTGGATATCCACGCGGACAACGTCATTTATTTCGGCGCGGGCGAGCACGATGCGGGACTGATCGAGCTGACGAGCGGACAGACGCTGTATCTGGACGAGGGTGCGGTCGTTTACGGTGCCGTTCGCGCGTTGGATGCCGACCATATCAAAATTCTCGGTCGCGGTATTCTTGACCACAGCCGCGTGAAGGAGACCATCCATTTCGTCCCGACAAAGGAGCAGATCCGCGCCGCCGCTGAGGCGAACGAGGCGGTGCGCAACGAGTCCCGCACCCCGCCCATCCTGCTCGGATATTGCACGAACATCGAGATCGACGGCATCACCATCCGTGATTCGCTGATGTACAACGTCCGTCCCATCTACTGTAACGATATCTCGATCAAGAACGTCAAGATCATCGGCTGTTGGCGCTACAATTCGGACGGCATCGATATGCACAACTGCGAAAACGTCCACATCGCCGATTGCTTCATCCGCACCTACGACGATTGCATCTGCGCCAAGGGATTGACCGTCCACGATCCGCACGGCAACGCGAATACCGAGACCGACCGACATCTTGCTTTTCGTCATCTGCTGGTCGAGCGATGCGTGACGTGGAACGATTGGGGCAAGGGTCTTGAGATCGGAGCCGAGACGCGCGCCGAGGAAATGTGCGACATTGTCTTTCGCGATTGCGACGTCATCCATCTGTGCGGTCCCGCGATGGATTGTATGAACGTGGACTATGCCGACGTGCACGACGTTCTTTTCGAAAACATCACCGTCGAGGCGGACGAGATCATTCCCGTGCCGCGCGGTCAGAAATACGAGGACGACGTGTACGACGATTCCTACAAGGACTATATGCCCTCCGTCTTTACCTCGTCGGTCGAGTTCCATCACGAATATTCCGAGGGCGGTCAGCGCCGCGGCATCAACCGCAATTTCACGCTGCGAGGTATCCGCGTGATCGGTGATAAGCCTCTGATCTTTGTGTTCCGAGGAAACGACGCCGACCACCTGACGCACCACATCGCCATCGAAAACCTTTCGCACAACGGCGTCGCCATCACCGAGCCGAGCGCGGTGGCCGTTCGCAAAAATGAGTTCACCGCTGACCTGACGCTGGACGGGCAGCCGCTGTAAGCACGCAAAAGAGCCGACCGAAATTTGATATGCACCCCAAAAGTTAGACACTTTTGGAGGTGCATATTTTTTTATGGGAAAAACAGGAAGAAAAAACAAAAACTACTCGCCAGAATTCAAAATTCATGTTATAATGGATATGCGAGAACACCG
>JAGBTR010000061.1 GCA_017631215.1 Clostridia bacterium
ATCTCGCTGCCGCAGGGCGCGACCGTCATTGACTTTGCCTATTCCATCCACACCGCTGTTGGTAATAAGATGGTCGGCGCTAAAATCAACGGTATGATCGTGCCCATCGATCGCTCGCCCGAGAACGGTGAGATCGTTGAGATCATTACCTCGTCGAGCTCCAAGGGCCCCAGCCGCGATTGGCTGAGCATCGTTAAGACCAGTGAGGCGCGTAATAAGATCCGCCAGTGGTTTAAGAAGGAGACGCGCGTCGAAAACGTGGCGGCGGGTAAGGAAATTATCGACGCCGAAATGAAGAAATACGCGCGCTCGTTGACCGAGGACGAGATGGCCGATGTTGTCAACGGCGTAGCGAAAAAGACGGGATATGCGTCGGCAGAGGATCTCTATAACACGGTCGGCTACGGTGGTATGTCGGTCTCCAAGATCGCCATCAAGCTACACGATGAGTATAAGAGAATGTTCCGCGCGCGTATTGCCGCCGAGCAGCCCGTGGCGACCGACGCTGAGGTCATTGCCGCGGCGCAGAGAAGCGACAAGCCCAAGAATATCCGCTCTAACAGCGGTATCATTGTTGACGGCGAGAGCGGATGTCAGGTCAAATTTGCCAAGTGCTGTAATCCTTTGCCGGGCGACAGCATCATCGGCTTTATCACCAAGGGCTTTGGCATCTCGATCCACAAGCGGGATTGCCCCAACGTAATCGAAGGTATGGGCAAGCCGGGCAATGAGGATCGCTGGATCACAGCCGATTGGGAGAAGGGCGAAAATCAGTTCGGTAAGGATCTTTACGAGGCACTTTTGCAGGTGCATACCGAAAATCGCATTGGTATGCTGGCATCCGTTACGACCGCGCTGGCCGAGATGAAGGTTTCTATTTTGCAGATCAACTGCGCCTCGCGCGCCGATGATACGGCCATTATTTCGATGAAGATCAGCTGTAAGAATACCGACCACTACTCCTCGATCGTCTCGCGTCTGCGCGGACTGTCGGGCGTGCTGGACATTATGCGCGGCTTTTCCACTTAAATTGAAAACGGAGGAGATTTTGATATGAAGGCCGTAGTGCAACGAGTCAAGCACGCACACGTCAACATTGACGGACAGACCGTCGGTGCGTGTGAGCAGGGCTTGATGGTGCTTCTGGGCGTGGCGGCGGACGACGATGAGGTCGACGCACAGCTCCTTTGCCAGAAGCTTTGCAAGCTGAGAATCTTTTGTGACGAGAACGATAAAATGAATCTGTCCGTCCGCGATATCGGTGGACAGATGCTGGTCGTGTCGCAGTTTACCTTGCTGGCAGACACCTCGCACGGCAACCGCCCGAGCTTTATCGGGGCGGGAGACCCATCCCACGCCAACGCGCTGTATGAGCGCTTCGTCGAGATGGTGCGTGCCGAGGGCGTTCCCGTTCAAACGGGAAGCTTTGGTGCCTCGATGGAGGTCACCATCATCAATGACGGTCCCGTGACGATCCTGATGGACAGCGCGGATTACCGCCGCGGAAACCTGAAAAAATAAAAGCAATCGCTATTTGTACGACCCCAAGAGTTTACATAGTCGATAAAACAAGATGGGAGATGACCGAATGAAGGTTCAAATCGAAGGGAAAATTAATGTATATTACGTGCAGATGCTGTGCATGATCTTTTTCCCCGGAATCAGCTTTAAAGAAGATGAGGAGACGTGTGAGGGCGAGCCGTCCTTGCAGGTCCGTATGGACGAGCAGGAGGACGGATATACCGCCTATGCGACGATGCAGATGGGGGATAAGATCGTCTCCACCGAAAAGTTTTGCGCGTTTACCAAGAGTGAGACCAAAGCAAGAACTGCCAAGCTGGCGGTCGGTGCGGCCGTGATGAGCGCGGGTGAGAAGCTGCTTGGCTACCGCCCCTCGTGGGGAATTATGACGGGCGTTCGTCCCGCTAAGCTCGCAATGGAGCTGCTTGAGGCAGGGAAGACGCCCGCCGAGACGCGTGCCATCCTGCAACACGATTATTTTGCTATCCCTAAAAAGGCGGCTCTTGCGACCGAGGTGGCGATCAACGAAAAGGCTTTGGTCGGCACGCCCTCGCCGCTGGATTGCAGCCTGTATATATCGATCCCGTTTTGCCCGTCGCGTTGCTCGTATTGCTCGTTCGTTTCGTATACGTCGGGGAGATTGCTGTCGCTCATCCCCGATTATCTGGAGGCACTTTGTCTGGACGTCAAGAGCATTCTTGCCAAGGTCAACACCCTTGGTCTGAATCTCAAGACCGTCTACGTGGGTGGCGGTACGCCGACCATCCTGACCGCCGATCAGCTTCGCCGTCTGCTCAGCACGGTTGCCGAGGGAACGGATGTGTCGCGCTTGGAGGAGTTCACGCTGGAATCGGGACGCCCCGATACCATCACGGCGGAGAAATTTGCGGTGGCGAAGGAATACGGCGTGAGCCGTGTCAGCGTCAATCCCCAGACCATGGCAGACGGTGTCCTCCGCAAGATCGGTCGAAACCACACCGCCGAGGATTTCCTTCGCGCCTATGACATCGCCAAGACCTCGGGCATACAATGTATCAACACCGATCTCATCGCGGGGATTCCCGGCGACAGCTTTGCCAATTTTGCCCGCTCGTTCGATAAGATCCTTGAGCTCGACCCCGAAAATATTACGGTACATACCTTCTGTGTCAAGAAGGCGGCTGATATTCTCCAGCAGGATCCCAAGGTCTATTCAAGGCAGGGCGGCGACGCAGGCAAATGCGTCGATTACAGCCAGATCCGTGCCCAGCGAGCAGGCTACGTGCCGTACTATATGTACCGCCAGAAGAACACCGTCGGTAATCTCGAAAACGTCGGCTTTGCCCACCCGGGCACCGAGGGCCTTTATAACATCTATATGATGGAGGAGTATCATTCTATCTTTGCGGCAGGTGCAGGCGCGGTGACCAAGGTCGTTGACTTTACGCCCGTCGATGGTAGCCCCCGCAAGATCGATCGCTTCTTCAATCACAAATATCCCTTCGAGTATCTGCGCGACAGCGAGCTTGAGAGCAAGCTTTCGTTTATAGAAAAATTCTACGAGGAGCGTGGTCTCCTCAACTAAGGAGGGGAGAAACCTTGACAATTTCTGTCGCACCGCTCTGCTTTTCCGGTGTTGATGAATCCACCGCCTACATCGCGGAATGCGAGGCGAGCTTTCGCCATCGGGTGATCGACGTCGCCGAGCAGCTTCACTCGATTCCAGGGCTTCAGCTGATCGGTCTTTCGGGGCCGACCTGCGCAGGCAAAACGACGACGGCCAACATTCTGGACGGTCGTCTGGAGGCGCTGGGGAGACGCGTTCATACTGTCTCAGTGGACGATTTCTTTCGTGAGCAACCTGCAAATCAAGCCAAAAAGAAGACCCGCGAGGGTGGGAGCATCGACTTTGACTCGATCGATGCGCTGGATTTTGACCTCTTCGCCGCTTGTCTTTCCGAGCTGATGCAATCGGGACACACGGTGCTGCCCATTTACGACCTGTCGTGCGGCAAACGGGTGGGCTCGCGTGAGCTCGTCGCTGAGCACGGAAACGACGTCTTTTTGGTCGAAGGTATTCAGGTCGTCTATCCGGAGATATCCGCATTGCTCCATCAATATAACTACCGCAGTATTTACTGCGATGTCGGCAATCCCTTGCGCGCGGGCGACGCTGTTTTTGCGCCCGAGGAGATTCGGCTGATGCGCCGCTTGGTGCGCGATTATCATTTCCGTGACGCAGATGCCGCCTTCACCTTCTATCTGTGGGAAAGCGTACGCGCCAACGAGTTGAAATCCATTCTTCCCAACGTCGTCTCGTGTGACATCCATTTGAATACGCTGATGCCGTATGAGCTTGGAATGCTGCGTCCGTTCTTGGAGACTATTCTGGGCGAGCTGCCGACGGACAGTGTCTATTGGGCGCGCGGTCAGGAGATCTTGACCAAGCTACCCGCGCTTACACCGCTCTCGTCCGCACAATTGCCAAGCGAAGCACTTTATCGGGAATTTGTTCCCGTCCAAAAATAAAAAGCCCCAAATGAAAGGGAACATCAAATGAAGATACTGTTCAAAAACGTAAGACTCTTGCCCGAGGCGATCCCCGAGGGCGCACAAAAGGATGGGCTGTTTTCGGTCGTCGTGACCGATGATACGATCACCTATGTCGGCTCCATTCCTCCCGAGGATACCTATGACCGCACGGTTGATGGCAATGAAAATTTGTTGATGCCTGCCTTTTACAACGCGCATTGTCACAGCGCAATGACGCTTTTCCGCGGCTACGGTGAGGATCTGCCTCTGCGCCGTTGGTTGGACGAAAAAATCCTGCCTGCCGAGGAAAAGCTCAATTTCCGTCGCGTTCATTACGGCTCGCGTCTGGCCATCGCCGAGATGATCAAGAACGGCGTGGTCGCCTTCAACGATATGTATATGTTCCAGGATGCGACCGCCGAGGCGGTGCTGGAGGCAGGCATCAAGGCCAACCTCTCGCGCAGTATCGTTTCGTTTGATCCCGACATCAAGCCCGAGGAGGACGCACGCTTTGCCGAGTCCCGACGGCTGTATGAGCAGTATCACGGCGCAGGCAACGGCCGTTTAAAGGTCGATATGTCGCTTCACGCCGAATACTCCAACGTGGACGCTTGCTGTCGTTACGTGGCTGAATATGCGGCAGAGCAGGGCTTGCGTATGCAGCTCCACCTGTCCGAGACGGAGCGTGAGCACCTCGAGTGCATCGAGCGTCACGGCGTTACGCCCGCGGCATATTTTGCAGGACTTGGCGTGCTCGACGTGCCCACAACAGCGGCGCATTGCGTGTGGGTATCGGATGAGGATATCGATATTCTGCGCGAGAAGGGCGTTTCGGTTGCCCATTCGCCCGTCAGCAACCTCAAGCTGGGCAGTGGTATTATGCCGCTGCGCAAAATGCTGGATGCGGGCATCAACGTTGCGCTGGGAACGGACGGCGTTGCCTCTAACAACGCGCTCAGCGTGCTTCGTGAGCTTCAGCTCACCGCCATACTGCAAAAGGGCCTCCATCGCGATCCCGAGAATATTCGCGCCGAGATGCTTCCCGCGCTCGCAACGAGAAACGGTGCGCTTGCCATGGGGCGCGAGGATTGCGGAGCGGTCGCCGTCGGCTGTAAGGCTGACTTGATCATGATCGATCTCAATGCGATCAATAACATTCCTTGCTACGATCTGGCAACGACGCTGGCATATAGCGCTGACACCTCCAACGTATTACTTACCATGTGTGACGGACGTATACTTTGGGAGAATGGCGAGTATACTTCAATCGATACCGAATGCTTGCGCTTTGAGGCGCGTCAGGTGATTCGGCATTACTTCGACTGAAGTATCCCAATGCCAAAGGAGCACAGCGAGAAATGAAGCTTCATATTCACACCGCCAAACCTTCCGTCCGTATGACGAGCCCCGATTCGTCGGATACGGGAAACGTGTTTTTGTCGGGGGTCGTGGTGCTGACGCTCTCGACTGTGCTCGTTAAGATCATTGGTCTCTTTTATAAAATTCCCATGCTCCACTATCTCGGATCGGAGGGCATGGGATATTTTAACGCGGCATACGAGTGGTACGCAACGCTTTGCGTGCTGTCAACCGCGGGGCTTCCGCTGGCAAGCTCTATGCTGATCGCGGAGGCGCGTGCCGCACACAGCGCGACGGCCATCCGTCGGGTGGAAAATATGACGTTGCGCCTGTTTTTGGCGCTTGGAACGCTTGGCTCCCTCGGGCTGTTCTTCGGTGCGGGGGCGATCTCACGCCTTATCGGCAGTCCGCAAACGCGCTATGCACTGGCCGCCGTTGCCCCTACGCTGTTCTTTTCTTGCTTGTCGGGGGCATATCGCGGCTATTTTCAAGGCTTTCAGGATATGACACCGACTGCCATCTCGCAGATCATCGAGGCGATGGGCAAGCTGCTGCTTGGTCTGGGTATGGGCATCTATGCGTGGCGGCTTGGCTTGAACGCACCGATGATCGCCGCGTGGGCGATGCTGGGGCTTGGGATCGGCGTCGCGCTGTCGACGTTGTACTTGATCCTGCGCCGCCGTACGGGACGTTATGCCCGCGAGGAGTGCCTATCGGCAGACGAACGGCACACAAGACGTGAGGTCTTCTCGGTGCGTCGATTGCTCGGCTACGCTGTTCCCATCACCGTTTCGTCGTCCGTTTTGTCGCTGACAAGACTTCTCGATATGACTATGATATTGCGTCGCCTACAGACGGTCGGCTACACGCCGTCCTCGGCAAACGCCCTCTACGGTAGCTATACCACGATGGCGGTGCCCATTTTTAATCTGATTCCGTCGCTCATCACCTCCGTGGCGCTGGCGCTTGTGCCCGCACTGACGGCGGCGATCGAGGCAGGGGACGTCGAGACGCAAAAGAGCACGGCACGCGCCGCGATCCGCATCACGGCACTCTTATCCTTACCCGCCTCGCTTGCGGTTGCCCTGTATAGCAAAACGATGCTGACCTTGCTGTTTCGCGGTGAGACAGCCGCCGTGGATGTCGCCGCGCCGATGCTGTCGATGCTGGCGGTCTCCATCGTGTTTTCAGGCTTGATCACAACGACCAATGCTATTTTGCAGGCCTACGGTCATCCGCGCGCCCCCATTGTTTCTATGGTTGCAGGTTCGGCTGTCAAGCTTGTCGGTGCGTATGCGCTGATCGGCATTCCCGACCTGAACATTTACGGTGCCCCCATCAGTACCTTTCTTTGTGATGCGCTTATCGTTGGCATCAATATGGTGCTCATTTCGCGCTATACCGACGTGTTGGAGTCCTTTCGATCGGCTCTTGCGCGCCCCTTGAGCGTTTCGCTTTTGGCGGTTGGCACGCCAGGGGTAGTCTTCGCTTTGCTTTCGCGCGTGGGCTATGCAGAAATTCCGCTCTTTTTGGGGGCGGTACCGGTCACGCTGGTGCTGTTCTTGGTCTTTTCTTTGCGTGCGGGCCTGGTTGGAGAGCAGGAGCTGTCTATCCTCCCACCACGCATCAGAAGAAGAGTGAGTGGGGTGCTACGTGCCTTTCATCGATCATAAATCAGCGGACCGTGTGCGGTCTGTGACACGAATATACAAAGCTTAAGGAGAAAAATTATGAAGGAACAAAATTATGCCGCGTGGCGTGACGATCGCATTGCGCGGCTGATGACGCAGGAAAATTACAATTTCCAAGACCTTTGTGACGTGGTGACTATTCTGCGTGGCGAGGGCGGCTGCCCTTGGGATCGTGAGCAGGATCACCATAGCGTCCGCAAGGGAATGATCGAGGAGTGCTACGAGGTCGTGGAGGCCATCGACCGCGACGACCCCGAGCTGCTCCGCGAGGAGCTGGGTGACGTACTGCTTCAAGTGGTTTTTCACGCGGATATGGAAAAGGACGTCGGCCGTTTTGACATCGACGATGTCGCCAACGATGAGTGTGTTAAGATGATCCACCGCCACCCGCACGTGTTCGGTACCGTACAGGTCGATAATTCGGACGAGGTGCTGAGCAACTGGGAGGTGATCAAAAAAGAAGAGAAGCAACGGTTGACGCTGGCCGAGCAGCTGCGTGCCATCCCCCCAATGCTTCCCGCACTGATGCGTGCGCAAAAGGTAGGCAGAAAGGCGGCATTGGATTCTGACCGCACGCCCGAGGACATGATGCTTGAGCTCTCAAGTCAGCTGGCAGAGCTTGCCAAGAATGGTGACGAGGCACGCAGTCGGATGGGCGACGTGCTGCTCCGTATGACCTCACTTTGCCGTTTGCTGGGCATTGAGGCAGAGGAGGAGTTAACTGCCTCGGTGGAAAAAACAATCGACGAAATATCATAACATTTTCCAACTGTTCGGTTTGGTGGAAGACGCTGAAAAAAACCGAAAAAAATCAAAGAAATCTCAAAGAAAATACACAAAAACCCTTGAAAACATTGGAAAAATGTGATATACTTATAAAAACGATGCAAACGCGCGTCGTGCTTTTTACAAATATGTGAAAGGATGTAAGAAAAATGAACAAATCCCAACTCATCGAAGCAGTCGCTCAGAATAGCGGACTGAAGAAATCTCAGGCAGAGGCTGCCGTTAAGGCATTCACCGAGGCTGTCACCGAGGCTCTCAAGGCGGGTGACAAGGTCCAGCTCGTTGGCTTTGGTACCTTCGAGGTCAAGGTTCGCGGCGAGAGAACCGGTCGTAACCCCAAGACGGGCGAGACCATCAAGGTTCCTGCAAGCAAGCACCCCGCATTCAGCGCCAGCAAGGCTCTGAAGGATCAGCTCAACTGATTCGCGCAACCGTCCGATTGGCTGCTGCCTCAAAGCAATGCGATTGGATAAATTTCTGAAGGTGTCCCGTATCATCAAACGCCGTACCGTGGCAAACGATGCGTGTGATAACGCGCACGTTACCGCAAACGGTCGTCCTGCCAAGGCGTCCTATGACGTCAAGATTGGCGATGTTCTGGAGATCACCTTTGGTGAACGCACTCTGAAAATCCGTGTCGTCAGCGTGCAGGAGCACGTTGGCAAAGCCGGCGCGGCCGAACTTTATGAGGTCGTGGAATAAACAGTGAATACTCCCGCATATATTTCATCAAGAATGTATGCGGGAGGCTGTATATGAGCGACTTGATGCGGGATGGTGCAAAAGAACAAAACTCCGAGCACGGTTTTATCGTGCATGAGAGAGCACACGTGGAGATCAAGGGAATGACCGAGGTCATCAGCTTTGACGAAAACAGCGTCGTACTTGCCACAACGGGCGGGCGAATGCTGATCGAGGGCAGAGAACTGCGTGTGGGGGAATTGGATGTCAAGGACGGCAACGTGGTCGTGGACGGACATATCGACAGCATCTATTATCCCGATGCTGAGCCGAGCGAGCGTTCGCACGGATGGTTCGGCCGTCTGTTCCATTGATCGTCGTCCATGGAGGTATCGCAGAGTGCACTGGCTCGTATGCTGGTGTGTTGCTTTTTGAGCGGGGCCGCTCTGGAGGCGATTTGGGGGCTTGTAAAGGCCTTCTTTTTGAAAACGAGTACCGAACAATCAAAGGCCGCAAGACGCCTCAGAGAGCGTCTACGGCCGCCACAGAGGCTATGGCGGGCAAGGACATCGAAAAACGGTGGAGAAATGCGTGCCAGACACACAGGAACGCTTGTTCTTTCGGCCGTGGCAGATATGTTGATCCTTGTTCTCACGGCCATCGTTCTGATCTTGATCCTTTATGAAACCAATGACGGACAATTCCGTTTGAGTGCCCCCGTGCTGATGCTTGCGGGGTGCCTTGCGTATCGCTTGACACTTGGG
>JAGBTR010000062.1 GCA_017631215.1 Clostridia bacterium
CCCGATCGCCTGCTCGATGCGGATCTGATGTCTCATCTCGCGGATGCTCACGCTCGAGTGCTTGCGAAACAGCGAATATAGGCTCGACTGGCTCATGCCGCACGCGACGGCAAGAGCGGCGACGGTACAGCCGGGCTGTTGTGTCATATACTGTCGCGCGAGCGCGATCGCACGCCGATCGCCATCGGTCTGCGCCTCGACCATATGCGGCAGGAGCCTCCCGAGAAGAAGATACAGGTAGCCGCTCCTTGTCAAGGGATCGAGCGGCTGTGTCATCAGCTGCTCCACCCAAGCCCTCGCGGTCTCGTCAACGGTCAGGATCTGCGGCGCGTAGCGGCGCCCTGTCTCGTCGGGGAAAAGGGTAAAGCCGACCGAGTCCCACTCGACGCGGTGCTCGCCGTCCGTCTCATCTCCGTACCAATAGGAATGATAGCGCATCCCCATCGGGAAGTAGAACACGTCGCCCGCCGAAAGATGAAGCTCCTCCCCCGACAGAAGCACGATACGCCCCGTACCGCGGCACAGACGCGCCACGTGATGATAAGGAAGACCGCGCGACATATCCGTGTGATGCCTCTCGCGATGCGAGGGACGGGCGTAAAAGATATACGGCTCCTTCTTCAAAGGATCCATCGTCTGCTCACCTCCGTTCGGTGTGATAGATATATAAAGCGTTTATTGCTTTTTTCGACAACCGTCGATCTGGATGTTCTGTCCTGAGATATAGCTTGCCTTGTCGCTCGCCAAAAAGCAGATCAGCTCTGCGTTCTCACGATCCGTTCCCGTTCGTCCGATAAAGGCAAGCTCGCTGGGGATGTACGCATCGATGTCACGCTCCTCCGACGGGCTGACGCTCCCCGGCGAGACGGCATTGACGAGGACACCGCGATCCGCGACCTCCTTCGCCAGTGCCTTGGTAAAGGCGATCACCGCCCCCTTGGTCGCCGAGTAGTTGGCCATATTGGCATTGCCGTAGACACCCGCGACCGAAGCGACGTTGACGATGCGTCCCCAGCCTCGCTCCAGCATTCGCGGCAGGACGGCCTGCGTGCAGTAGACCGTTCCCATCACGTTGACCTCGAGATATCTTCTCCACGTAGCGCTCGACATCTCGACGAAGGGTTGCCACACGCGCCACAGCGCCGCATTGTTGATAAGGATATCGATCGCACCGAAGCGCTCCTGCGCCTGTGCGACCACCGCCTTGATCGCATCCTCGTCGCTAACGTCGCACACGAAGGTCAAAACCTCCGCGGTATAGTCGGAGAGCTCCTGCGCAAGTAGTGCCAGCCGCTCACCGTCCACGTCGACCAGCACGAGTCGATCGCCGCGCTGTGCCATCAGGATGGCGCTTGCCCGTCCGATACCGACAGCTGCGCCCGTGATCATCGCGACTCTTGACTCAGTTCCCATAGCTGCACCGGCCCTTTCTCACAGCCCCATCGCATCGCGGATATCGCGCGCGGTGCGGAGCAACGGCTGGAGCGAGGACTCCGTATAGTTCTCCAGACACAGATACATACAAACGCCGAAGGCGGGGCCGAGCTGGCGCAAAAGGCGACCGCACGCGCCGCTGTTGAGGAACAGATACGGGCAGTCAAGCTCGTGCTTCATACGCTGTGCCAGATTGATATTCGCCATCATCTGCTCCTCGTTGTGAGCAAACGAAACCATCTTGACGATATCCACGCCGCGCTCCTTCTGCGCAAGCGCAAACTTCATCACGGTTTCCGTATCGATATAGTCGCGAAAATGTGCGGACATCAGCACCTCGCCGCCACGGGCGTGGATGAGGTCGATCAGCGCCTTTTGCTTGGCAACCGCCTCCTCGTCAAATGTCATCTGGGTCGGCTCGGGATGATACAGATCGCCCATCACGTCGATGAGCGTCGCACCTGCATCGAGTGCGCGCAGCATCAGCTCAACGCATCCCTCATCGTCCAGCCCCTCGCGGTAGGCGGTGATATAGATGGGACGGTTACGGCACTCGGCAAACAGCTCCTTGAGCTTCTCGAGCGTGCGATCCTCGGGGCGCAAATGCTCCACTTGGATGCAAAAGGCCTCGGCACCGCCCTGCAGTGCGCGGGCAATGATCGCCTTGTCTGCCTGCAGCGTGGTTTGGTTGACCATCACAGTCAGCAAGGGGCGCTGAATATTCACAAAGCTGGGCTTCATCATAAAGTTCCTCCTTAATATACCAAGCGGTTGAGCGCGTTGCGACCGCCGTCGATCATAATGTTTTCACCGTTGATAAACTGTCCCTTATCCGACGCGACGAACAGCACAAGGTCGATGATCTCCTGCGGCTCGGCGGCGCGGCGAAGCAAGGTGCGCATACCCGCCATACCTGGGCGCGTAAGCACGGGACCGGGCGAGATGCAAACGCAACGGATGCCGTACTGCTCGCCAAACTGCGCGATGGATTTGGTCAGACCGTACATCAGTCCCGCCTTGGCCGTTGGGTAGTCCATACCGTAGCCGTCTCCCTCAGCGCCCGTAATCGAGCCGATGTTAATGATCAGACCGCTCTTCTGCTCCCGCATTTGCTTGAGCACCGCGTGAGCAAAATAGAAGGGGCCCTTGAGATTGACGTCGATACCCCAATCGTACACGTCGATGGGCACGTCGGGAAATTGCGGATACTGTGCGCGATCCACGCCGCACATACGCACGGCCGTACCGCCCGCGAAATTGACCATCAGGTCAATGCTACCAAACTCGGTCACGGCTCTGTCGCGCGCCGCACACACCTGCGCGTAATCGCGCACGTCGCAATGCACGCCGACGGCCTTGCCCTGCCCCTTTTCATTGATCTCGGCAACCTTTTCCTGCAGCACCGCGTCATTGACGTCGCACATCAGGACGTTGCCGCCCAGTGCCGCCCAATTTTGTGCGAACACCAGACCCATACCCGATGCCGCCCCCGTGGAGATGGCGGTTTTGTTGATAAAGTCTTTCATTGTCCTACCCCCCTTTTTCTTTATTGTAGACCAATCCCTGCAAACAGACAATAGAAAAAACAACTATGTTTTTAACATTTTCGGCACTGTTTTTTTGCAAAACATCGAAATCCACTTGATTTATTTGTCAAAAAGAGTATAATATAAGAAAGACAAAAAGGAGACGCACTATGAATCCTTGGAACCGAATTACTGTCACAAATATTGATAATATCTTTACCGTCCCCTCTGCCAAGGGGCGTTACACCCGCATCGACCGCCGCCCGTGCTGGGGGCTGTGCTTTTGCCGCGACGGCGGACGCATCACCTACGTTCACAACAGCCGGCGCTACGTGTCCGACCGCTCGTGTGCCATCCTGCTCCCGATGGGCGAGACCTATGAGCTGTACGGCGACGAGGAGGGTGAGTTCCCGCTCATCAATTTTTACGGCGAGGTCGCGACCCTTGACCGTCAATTTTACGTGACGCCGTTGCGCCATACCACGCCTTATCTACTCGATTTCGACCGCCTGCACACGCTGTGGATGGGCGATCGGCATACATCGCGTGCCGACCAGATGGCTCTGCTCTATACCCTGCTCGCGCGGCTGTCGAACGAACGCGCCCGCGAGACCGTGGACGGTCTTTCTCCCCTGCTCGCGCCGGCGATGGAGCGACTCTCGCGCGAGCTGTTCTCGCCCGAGCTGACCGTTGCCTCGCTCGCCGCCGATGCGAGCCTATCCGAGAC
>JAGBTR010000063.1 GCA_017631215.1 Clostridia bacterium
GATCAGAGGCAAGATCACCGTGGCCGCAGATGCTTCCAAGGACGATATTCTTGCCGCCGCCAAGGCACAGGTCGCATCTCAGCTCGAGGGAAAGACGATCGTTAAGGAAATTGTCGTTGCAGGCAAGCTGATCAGCCTCGTTGTAAAATAATTTTTGCTAAATCTGCGTAAAACTATTGACAAACGCGATTTTATCGTGTATAATAATCAAGTGAGTTTTTTAAGCAACCAAGCGGAGGGAGGGAAAAGAACATGGCAGAAGTTAGAGTCAAAGAAGGCGAGAATCTTGACAGCGCTCTTCGTCGCTTTAAGCGTCAGTGTGCTCGTTCCGGTGTCCTCGCTGAGCTCCGCAAGAGAGAGCACTACGAGAAGCCGAGCGTCAAGCGCAAGAAGAAGTCTGAGGCTGCTAGAAAGCGCAAGTATAAATAATGCTTTGCAAAAAAGCGGACGGGTCGTATGATCCGTCCGCTTTTTGTTGAATTTGCGTGAAACCGTTGACAAATCACAAGCTTGATGATATAATAAATATCAGCAAGATTTCTTGCGCAATTTACTTATTGAAGGAGTCTGTTATGAGAAGCCTGATCAATGCCATCGACAATCTTCCTTTGATTGTCAAGCTTATCCTCTGCATTCCCGCCGTTGCTATCGTGTGGATGATCTATCGTCTGTGCCGCAGCCTTGAGAAGAGCAACATGGTTGGCGTTGTGCTCGCCGTTGTTCTGGTCTTTGTAGGTATTCCCTTTATGTGGCTGGTCGACCTGATCTGCATCCTGCTCAGCGGCAAGGTTTGGTGGATTGACTAAACCCATCCAACAAAAAAAGAGAGGCATCAAGGCCTCTCTTTTTTTGTTGCTTTACATTCTGACAAATACGGGAATACCTTCGGTCGTGATCTCGTGCCAGCCGCTCTCAAGGACGGCGTCTGAGAAATAGTCCTTCCACTGACCGGCAGGGAGATAGACGCGGCGCGAGGCTTCACCGGCCACCATAGGGGCGACCAGCATATCGTCGCAGAACAGATATTCGTCGTCGATTCGGTAGGTCTCGGCGTCATTGGTATAGTCGCTGACCAGCGCACGCACGGGCGGAATACCCTCATCGCGATAGCTGTCAAAGGCGGCCTTGAGCTTGGGAATCAGACGGACGCGAAGCTCGAGCAGCTCGCGCACCTCGTCCTCGCAGTCGTGGTCCAGCCACGGCAAGCGGTCACAGTACCAGCCGTTGATGAGGCACTGGGGCGAGAAGACGACGCTTTGCAGGCGGCGGAGAAACTCCTCACGGCTTTGTGCATCGCGCACCTCGGGCGTCCAGAGCAGACCGCCAAAGCCTGCGGTGGTCAGACCGCGGATGAAATCCTTATGGTCGTACAGATCGCTGTACAGCACGAAGGGATAGGATGCCGCCAGCGCGCCCGCCTGACGCACCTCGGACAGCGTTGGCTTGCCGTCGAGTGCCCTCAGAATGGTCTGCATATACAGCGTGCCCAGCATCGAGTGATACTGCTCGCCGTCCATACCGCTTGGAAATTCAGTGGTCAGCGGGAACGACCACGAGCTGTGGCAGATGAAATCACTGCCATCGCACTCGTCGAGCTTGAAGCCGTCGATCTTGTCCAGCAGGACGTTGTCGCGGTGGTGGTCGGCAAAGATGCTGCGTGCCTCGGAGATTGAGAGATCGGGAACGATGCCGCCCCAGACCTCATAGTCGCCGCTGTAGGGCGACAGCGCGTCGTAGATGGGCGAGGTCGGGTGGGTGAAGACGTGCTCCCAGAGATTGATGTGATAGCCCATATCGGTCAGTTCGTCGACCAACGCCTGCGGATTCGGGAAGCGCTCGCCGCTCCAGACGTAGGAGCAGGAGTAGGTCTGCGTCTGCCAGCCGGGCTCAAGACCGAGGATGCCGATCGGGAAATTCCGTTCGCGCAGATATCGGGCGGTCTCCAGCACCTGCTCTTGGTTGTAGCGTGTGCAGCAGCGGTAGAAGGGAGCAAGTCCCCATTCGGGCACGTCGGGACCGCCGCCCGACAGCATATTGTACTGCGCGACGATATCGGTCAGCGTGTTGCCCTCGATGATATAAATATCCACGCCGCGGGCAACGGGGATCTGCACCGAGATAACGGCCTCCTTGGCGGTGGCGCGCTGGGCGTAGATCTCGCTTGTCGAGGCACCTGCCTGCTCGCCCTCCGTTAGCGTCCGAGGCTTGCTCGGGTGCGGACGACCGAAGTCAAATTCGGCGTAGCGCGCGGTGTCGATGAAAATGCCGTAGCCCGCGGTGCTGAGGAAGAAGGGGACGGGCGCGTGCGAATCGCCCGTGGGAGCAACGGGGTCGGAGTTGACGCGCGTCACCATCTGGCGACCCGTCAGGTTGAGGATCTGAAGCTGAAGACCAAGACCGTAGATCTGCTCACCGCGTGCCATCGGGAATTCCAAACGACAACCGCGCGTATTGACCTTGAATGCGATGCGGTCGATAGGGTAGCTCACGGGACGCTCAACGTATTTCATCGTCTGACAGTAAGCAGACGGAACGTGAGTCTCGGGCGTGCCAAAGGTCAATTTTTTCATATGCCGCTCCTTTATTCGCCGAATTTCTCTGCACAATTCTTGAGCATTTCGCGGATGGGCAGGTGATAGGGGCAGCGCTCCTCGCACAGACCGCAATCCACGCAAGCAGACGCCTTGACGCTCATACTGGCATAGCGGTCACGTGCCCAGTTCTCAAGCCCGTAGCGCGAGAGGTAGCCCTCAAAGAGGAAGGCACCCGAGATATTGATGCCTGCCGTGCAGGGAGCGCAGTAGTTACAGCGGCGGCAGAAATGCTCGCCCAGTGCATCGACGATGGCCTTGGAACGAGCCTGCTCGTCTTCGGTCAAGGGAGCGGCGTTGTCAGCGGCAGCGGCGTTCTCACGCACCTCGTCGGCGCAGTACATACCGGGAATGACGACCGACACGGCGGGATTGGCGAGAATGTAGCGCATCGCCAGCGTTCCGTCCTCGATCGCGCCGCCCGCCAGCGGCTTCATCGCGATAAAGCCGACGTTCTTTTCGGCACAGCGGGCAATGAGTGCCTCGCCCTGCGATTCAACGATATTGTAGGGGAACATCACCGTCTCGATCTCGTCGATCTCAAGCGCGCGCTCAAAGGTCGAAAGACCGTGCGCGGTCAGACCGATGTGACCGATCTTGCCCGCCGCCTTGGCGGCAAGCAATGCCTCCATCGCGCCGCCCTCGGCCATCACCTCGTCGAGCTGGGCGTCGTTGGCGTTGTGGATCTGATAGAGATCGATGTAGTCAGTCTGCAGATTGGCAAGGCTGATCTCGATATCCTTCTCCATCGCCTCGCGCGTGCGTGCCATACTTTTGGTGGCAAGAATGAACTTGTCACGGCGACCGCGCAGGGCGTTGCCGATGAACTGCTCGCTGACGGTGTAGCCGCGCGCGGTGTCGATAAAGTTGACGCCCGCGGCGACGACCTCGTCGAAGAGTGCGGTGCATTCCTCCTGCGAGATGCGCTGGATGGGAATGCCGCCAAAGCCCACGCGCGAGATGCGCAGACCCGTTTTTCCAAGTGTTACGTATTGCGTAAGATCACCTTATCCCTTCTTTGAATTAGCCAGCCACGAGACGAGGTCGGTCTGCTCGTAGGCACGTGTCCAACTGTCGTGGTCACAGCCGTGAAAAACAACCATATCGACGTTGCCGCCGCGGGCGTTGAGGGCATCGGCCATCATGTAGGTGTACTGGATCGGCACCGTACGGTCGGCATCGCCGTGGAAGGTACGGATGGGCGTCTTGGTGTTGATGTACCACGAGATACCGCCGCCGCAGATGGGTGCCGCTGCGCTGAAGAAGGTGGGATAGCGGGCGAGCATCGTCCACGTGCCAAAGCCGCCCATACTCAGTCCTGTGATCGAGATTCGATCCATATCCGCGCCCTCGACCTCTGCCACGTGCAGGATGAGCTCCATCAGCGCACCGGGGAAGTTGCTCCAGATATCGCCCTCGGGGCATTGAGGTGCCAGCGTGATGACGCGCGTGCCGCCGTGGCACTGGTCGATGTTGAACAGCTTGGCAATGCCGTGGACCTTAACCTTTTCCAAATCAGGCGCACGCTCGCCTGCGCCGTGCAGGAACACGATCATCGGCAGCTTTTCGTCGGGTGTAGAATCGTCGGGGCGGGTAAGGAAGTAAGGAAGTTGGATCTTCTCCCCCTGCGACTCAAATGCTCCAGTCTTTTTCATATAGGGATTCTCCTTTGAATGATAAAAATTGGTCGCCAGCGGTTGTGACGACCGATTTGTCTTGTAAAGGGCCGCACACCGAGGCGTGATACCTTATTATACTATAATGAAGCGTGGTTTGTCAACCGACATCGCATCATTCGGCGATAAAGATGTAGGGATAGACGTCCTGACCGCCCTCGATGACGTAGAACTCGACGTCGGGGTGGTTAGCAGCCAGATGAGCCTCCAGAGCCGCCGTATCCTCCTCGGTTGCAGTCTTGCCCGTGAAGATGGACAGCATAAACTTCTCGCCGTCCGCGAGCATCTTATCGCACAGTGCGCAAGCCGCTGCCGCGCAGTCCTTCTCGGCGACGAGCATATGCTTGCCGACGAAGCCGATGAAGTCACCGTCCTCAATGTGAACGCCGTCCAGGTCTGCCGTGCGGATGGCGGGCGAGATCATACCCGTTGCGGCACCCGACATTGCCTCGCGTGCCTGCTCGAGAATGGCATCAACGTCCTCCTCGGACAGATCCATCGACGAGATAGCAACGTAGCCCGCGCCCAGATCCTTGCTCTCGACGACGTGAATGGCGGCGTCGGTGTAGATCTCTGCGGCCTGACGAGCGGCCAGCAGGATATTGCCGTTGTTGGGGAAGACGAAGATATGCTCGGCGCAGATCTGCTCAAAGGCGTCAAGAAAATCTGCCGTCGAGGGATTCTGCGTCTGACCGCCGCTGACAACGACGTCAACACCCAGCTCCTTGAAGACCTCCTCAATACCGTTACCCGAGCAGACGGCGACAACGCCGTACTTCTTCTTTTCGGCGGGGATGACGGGGGCAGGGGCGGGAGCCTCCTCCTCCAGCGTCTCGTTGTGCTGGAGCGACATATTCTCGACCTTGAGCGTCAGGAATTCGCCGTACTGGTGACAGAACGCCAGCACCTTCTCGGGGGTCTTGGTGTGGACGTGGATCTTGACCACGCTCTCGGTGCGGAAGCAAGCGATCGAGTCACCGATGGTGCTGAGAAACTCCTTGATGACGGTCTCGTCAAACGTGTCGAGATCGACCTTGGATGTCTGCAGACGAAGCAGCATCTCGGTGCAATAGCCGTAGGTCATCACGTCATCGGGACCAAAGGCGTCCAGATCGACCGCGGGAGCTGCCTTGGCAGCCATCACGGAGGTGGACTCGTCCTCGCGGATCTCCTCGCCGTTGAGCACGCGGTTGAAGCCGTCCATGATATAGAACAGACCTGCTCCGCCGCTATCGACCACACCTGCCTGCTTGAGCACGACGAGGATCTCGGGCGTGCGCTGCAGCGAGGTGTACATCTCGTGCATCAGATCGGCGAACAGCGTGCGGATGGTGCTCTCCTCGTTGATGCGGGAGACGGCGTATTCGGTCGCCTCACGGGCAACGGTCAGGATGGTGCCCTCGGTGGGGGTCATCACAGAGCCGTACGCCTGCTTGACGCCCATTAGGAGCGCCTCGCCCAGCGTCTTGGCATCTGCCTTCTCGTGCGCCTCCAGACCCTTGGCAAGACCTGCGAAGAGCTGAGACAGAATAACGCCCGAGTTGCCGCGTGCGCCAAGAAGCATACCGCGCGACAGCGCCATCATGACCTCGGCAAGGTTGTCGCTGGATTCGACCTTCTCAAGGGCGGCAACGCCGCTTTCGATGGTCATACGCATATTGTCACCCGTGTCGCCGTCGGGAACGGGGAACACGTTGAGCTTGTTGACCTCCTCTGCGTTGGAGCGAAGCTGTGCGGCACCGCCCTGCGCCATTTTGACGAACATTTGACCGTCGAGATACTCCTTGTCGGTCTGTGCGGGAGAGGTGATCGATTCGTTTGGCATAAGAAATAACTCCTTTCGGGATCGTGTTAGCTTATATGCAGGGACCGTTGAGCGGCCCTTGGGGTAATCAGCGATTCTTGCCGACGTAGAACAGAGCCATCGTGCCGGGGCCCGAGTGTGCGCCGATGACCGTGCCGACGGGCGTGATCAGCGTCACGCGTGCGCCGTACTGCGACTCGAGAATGTCCTTGAGTGCCTCTGCGTCCTCGATGCAATCACCGTGCGAGATGAAGGCCTCGTTGTTCTCGGCGTTCTCCAGCAGCTCGCCGTATTTCTTGGCAAGCGCGGCAATGGAGGTCTTGCGACCGCGAACCTTGGAAATGTTGATCAGGTGTCCCTCGTCATCCACGTGAAGGATGGGCTTGATGCCAAGCACGTTGCCCACGAAGGCAACCGTGGGGCTGACGCGTCCGCCACGCTTGAGGTAGACCAGATCGTCTACCGTGAACCAGTGGCAAAGACGGGGAATATACGAGCGAACGAGATCGGCGACCTCGTCAAGCGAAGCGCCGTTGTCGCGTGCGCGGGTAGCAAAGGCGACGAGCATACCGAAGCCTGCCGAGGCGGCCAGCGTGTCGATGGTGATGATCTTGCGGTCGGGATACTCCTCGGCGAGCTGCTCGGCGGCTATTTTGGCCGCGCTGTAGGTCGCGCTGAGTCCCGAGGAAAAGCCGAGATAGAGAACGTCCTTGCCCTCCTTGAGCGGCTGCTCGAAGAACAGACGGAAGCGCTCCGAGTTGATGGCGGAGGTCTTGGCGATGCCGCCCTCTCTCATACGGTCGTAGAATGCGTGGGAGTCCATCTCGTCGTTGGCGTATTCGCGATCCTCGCCGTCAAAGCGGAAGGTCAACGAGAGATAACCTACCTCCCATTCCTTCAGCGTTTCGGGAATGATATCGCAAGCAGAGTCGGTCAAAATCACATAAGATGACGTCATAATTGTCGTGCTCCTTTCGGGTGTGTTTTTTTATACGCAGGGACGGCAGCGATGCGTAGACGCAACTCGGCCATTACTGGTATTATCATACCACAAAATGGGTCTTGAGTCAATCGACAGCCGAGAAGAGTGACTATACTGTGTAAAAACCGACAGTAGAGCAAAAAAAGCACGCTCTACTTCGGAGAGAGTGGCTGAAAACGTAGAGAAATACCCTCTTGAGGCGTAAAAAATATTGGAATCCCTCTTGCATTTGCTTTTTATTTGTGATATAATAAAGAAGACTTCTGAGGAGAAACGGGCGGTAGAGCCCGCAATCTTGATATCTCCTTGCAGGAGAGTCGCTTTTTTGAGCCAAAAAACGGTTTTTTGGGACGATGAGCGTTCTCGAACGACGTTGAAACGGAGGTTGTCGGATGGAAGAGTTGAAAAAGATCATCGCGCAGAACATCATTGAGCTGCGCCGCACCAATAATATGACCCAGCTTGAGCTGGCCGAAAAGCTGAATTATACAGACAAGGCAGTCTCCAAGTGGGAGCGCGGGGAGTCGTTGCCCGACATCTCGGTGCTTAAGGCGATTGCCGATATGTTCGGCGTTAAGATTGATTATCTGGTTACGACCGATCACATCGAGCCCGTCGCCGAGGTGCTGATGACGGAAGATGCCGAGGAGGAGGCTGAAAAGTCACACCGTCGGACGGCTGTCAACCGCCGCGTAGTCCCGGGCATCAGCATTCTGCTCGGTTGGTTTGTCGCCACCTTTTGCTTTGTGGTCGCTCAGCTTGCGTCGGAGGCGTCGCAGCAGTGGCTGTCCTTCATTTTCGCCGTTCCCGTTACCTTTGTCGTCTGGCTGATCTTTAATTCGATCTGGTTCCGCGGTAAGCACAACTTTTTGATCATCTCCTTGCTGGTCTGGTCGCTCCTGGCGGCCATCCATATCAGCTGCGTCGCGTTTGGCGTGGCACCTGGCATTTGGCTGATCTATTTCCTCGGCATTCCCGGTCAGGCAATCATCTTCACCTGGTCGCATATGATGCATCGCAAGCGTTAAGCGGTGCGTAAAAGCATTGGCGCACGGTACCCCATTGTAAGGGCTCCGTGCGCCTTTTCTTATTTTATGGTGCGGTGGAGGCGTTGGCTTTTTTGATGCTTCGCAGATAGAGATTGCGGAGCGGTGCGGTGTTGAAACGCAAAATGATGACGGGAAGCAGGCTCAGTACCAGATTAACGAGTGCAATGGGAAGCCCGATGGCAAGCTCAGAGCACCACGGCAGGAGCAGAATGAGAAATCCCAACGCGGCGTTGGCCAGATGGATGGCAACACCGTAGTTGGACTCGAGCAGAAAGCGCGCCAGATAGCCCGCATCGCTCGGCGAAGAAAACTCGCTCTTGTGGAAATTGGTGAAGCCGCCAAGCTCGGGAATGAGATCCTTCCACTCGTTGACGCGCATCCTGCGGTAAAGTGCGCGCTCGCGCTTGCTCACCGAAAACGGCGATGCACTCGGTGCAAACATACGCTCGGGGAGCAGTCGTCGGATCAAAAAGGCTTGGATGCCATCCCACGCAATGACCGAGACAGTGCCGAGCACCGTGGAGATCGCGACCCAAATATAACCGCCGTCCGCAAAGGCGGGCAGGGCGTAAAGGACGTTAAGGAGGGCGATGAGAAGCATCGACCCGACGATGATGAACAGATAGAGCATAGGCTCATTCTCCTTCGTTTTGTTCTGTGGTGTAGGTCAGAGGAATGCCGTAGAAGTCTTCGTAAGTCTGTTTCCAGACCGCATAGTTGTATTCGCACATACGCTCGGCGTTCTGCCGCGCGGTGAGCGACGGATCGGGCTCGATCGCGGGAAGAATGTGAACGGTGTAGGCTTGAATGGGGAAGCCGTCTGCGCCCGTGACGTCGGTGTCCTGCATCGTCAGGAAGAAGGGCAGGACGGGCGCGCCTGCAGCGGCGGCAAAATGGAAGGCACCCGGCTTCAGCGGACGGGGCTTGCGGTAGTTCCACCACATACCCTGCTCGGGGTAGATGAGGATCTTTTCACCGCGGTCGAGCAGCACGGGAATGGCTTCGCGGAGCTCGCGGAAGACCTTGTGATCCGCCGCCAGGGGAAGTGTGTTGCAATGTCGGAAGAAAAAGCCGTAAAGACCGGGAAACGAGGTGTAGTTGCCCTCGCGAATGATCTTGTACAGACGGCGGCGACCAAGCTGCTTTTCAATCACCTTGAAGACGGCGTAGTTGTCGTAGGGATTGAAGTGATTGGCTGTGATGATGACGCCGCGATCGGCAACCGCCATATAATTTTCAAGACCTCTGACCTCGCGGATGACCAGCTCACCGCGCTTGATGCAACCGTCGAAATGACGCTTTGCGACGGCGTTGGCAAATTCGGAGGCGACGCGCGTCCACCATTTTTTGCCCGTGTAATCGACCTCACCGGGACGAAGCGGTCGGGTGGGAGGATCGTTCTCGACGTCGCGGTCAAAATATCCGAGGCGCTCGTATTCCTCGATGCGGCGCAGAACCTCGAGTCTGTCTTGTGCTTGTTCCAAAATGTTGCCTCCTTACGGCTGTTTTATATAAGAATGCCTTGTCTTGCCTTGGCGGTGTCCTCAAGTGCCAGCGCGACGAGGGCGTCATACTGTGCCTGATCGTTGTCCTTCATCGCTTGCGTGTAGCTCTCGCGCATACGGTAGAGCATATCGGCGTAGGGCGTCATCTCGGCGTAGTGCCAGAATTCGTCCTCGAAGCGAACGCCCTTGTAGTGCCACGGCTTCCAGTTGATCTTGTAGTGGACGATGTTGAGGGGCGAGGTGAGCGGCACCTGCTCCCAGGCGGTTTTGTTCCAGCCCGAATCGAGCATATAGTAGTCGCCGCGGCAGAGCACGTTGAGATAATCCTGATCCTGCGTGACGCGGAAGGTGCGGCGGCCAAGGATGTCCACAAACTGCTCCTCAAGCGCGACGCGGCGCATCTTTTCAAGGTTCATTACCATAATGCCCGCGCTGAAATATTCGTCGCGCGGCACGTCCAGCACCGCCTCGACGTAGGTTCCGAAGACGTCGACCTCAAGCATAACCTCTTCGGGGGCGGCGGCGAGAATGCGGTCGCCCATCGGGGTGTGGAACAGCTCTGCGATGTCCCCCGTAACGACGATGTCACAATCGAGATACAGCCCCTTGTCATACTGCGGAAAGAGGGCAGGGATGAAGAAGCGGTAGTAGGTCGTTTTTGTGTAATAGTCGCGCAGATGGAGCATATCGCCCAGTGCGTCGAGCTTTTCGGTGACCTTGACGATGTCGACCGAGACGTTTTTCTGTGCCATTGCGCAAAGAGTGGCGGCGTTTTCATCGCTGATGCGATCGACCAGAATATAGATGCGATATTGATGATCGGGGGATGCGTTGTTGATGAGCGAGCGCATCGCCACACCGAGGAAGGGGGCGTAGTTGTCGTCGACGGCGAAAAAAATGGGAATGATGTTTGAAGTGTTCATCGGTGATTCAGCCTTTCCTGCACTTGGCAACGGGTGGTTGGCGCGCCGCGATCACGGCGGCACCTCGGATTGGCTATATTATAGACCGTATGGGCGGTAGGGTCAAGAAACTGCTCTGTCACGAGCGTCTACCGATACGCATTACCCTCTCTACGAAGGGAAAAAGCCACTCTACCGACGGTAGAGCGATCGAAAACAGCGCTTTCGATGCTTGACTTTTCAATTCTTTATTGATATAATGGCAATGATAGAGCAAGACCCGATAGGAGGAAGTCGTCTATGTATCGCTTGTACGTTCCGCTCAATTTCAATACGCTTGATGAGAAGACACTGCCGCAGTATCTTGCCGCTGTGCGGCAATGCGACGCCACGCGCGTCTTCCTTTGCGGCTTGGACTATGTGTTTGAGGACAACAGCTTGCTCTACACCGACCCTGCGCGCGTGGAGCGCATCATCCGCTATTTTAAGGACAGCGGACTTGAGGTCGGCGTCTGGTTCAGTCCGCTGGGACATGGCAGCCCCCTCTCCCACGATCAGGGCAGCACGGGCGATGCGGCTTATACCTCCATCGAGGGCATCGCAGGTGAGTACGGCAGCCACGGCAACTGTCCGCGTGACGAGCGCCTTGCCGCTCGCCTTCGTGATGCGGTCGGGCGCATCGCCGCCATGCATCCCGATATCATTATGCTGGACGACGATCTCCGTATCCAAGGTCGCCGCCGTTGCTACCGTCTGGGGTGCTTCTGTCCGCAGCATCTAAAGGAATTTTACGAGCGTCTTGGCGAGGAGATACCGCGTGACCGTATCGAGGCGCTGATGTTTACGGGCGGAAGCAACCGTTACCGCTCGACCTATCTTCGTCTGATGGGCGATACGCTGCTGGATCTTGCGCGTATGCTGCGGAAGGCGGTGGACGAGGTCGATCCGACCGTTCGCCTTGGGGCCTGCGCCGCTCCCGAATCGTGGGATCTCGGGACCGACCCGATCGAGCTTGCCCGCGCCTTTGCGGGTGATACCAAGCCCTTTTTCCGTACCATCGGTGCGCCCTATTGGAACATCAACGTCATATCTGTCATCGAGAGTACGCGTATGCAATTCGCGTGGAGCCGCGGCGAAGATATCGAGGTGTTCGCGGAGGGCGATACCTATCCCCGTCCGCGCTACAACGTGCCCTCCAAGCCGCTGGAGCTGTTCGACCTTGCGCTGGCCGCAAACGGCGACGGGACGGGCATCCTCGGCTATATGTTCGACTATACCTATCCCATCGACTACGAGACGGGCTACGCCGCTCGCTATATCCGCAACGCACCGCTACGGCGCGAGGTGATGGCGCTGTTCCAGGGGAAGAGCCCCGTCGGCGTGCGCGTCTTCAACGTGATGCATAAAGTGGAGGATATGGTGCTGCCCGAGCGGCACGATGCGCGCAACGTTGACCGCCTGCTCAGCTCGACCTTCTGCCCGTCCAATCAGCTGCTTTCCGCCAATGCCATTCCGACGACGTTTGAGCAGGATGCGCGCTACCCCGTGCTGGTCGCAGGTGAAAACGCCAACGTCATCCCTCTCGATGCGCTGAGGCAAGGCGCGATCCTTGACGCCACGGCGGCCGAAATACTGATGACGCGCCGCGGTATCGACACGGGGTTTGTCAGTATGCAGGAGGGCGGGATCGCAAGCGAGCATTTCATCGGTGAGGACGCTACCGTGTACGGCATAGGCGACGGCTGTCTGCGGCGTATGCAATGCAACGAACGGGCACGCGTGTTGAGCGAATTTTTGCCCGATCGCTCGGCGTCGGTCTACAGCTATGAAAACGCGGACGGTATGCGCTTTTTGGTGATCGGGTGCGACTTGTTCCGACTTTCCGCCGACTTTTCTTCTTGTCGAGGCAATACCAACTTTTTCAACAGCTATTATCGCCAGCGGCAGATGATCGAGGCGATCGAGTGGCTCGGTGGCAGACGTCTGCCGGCGACCTGCGTGAAAAATCCCAATCTGTATATGCTTGCATCGTCGGATGGCGATGCGATGTCGGTGTTGATGCTCAACGTTCATCTTGATGACGTGCTCACACCCACCCTCAAGCTCGACCGCGCCTATTCCGATATTCGCTTTGTCGGCTGCACGGGACGCTTGGAGGGAGATACGGTCTATCTCTCTGATATTGGTCCGTACGGTGTCGCCGCCGTTGAGGTGAGATAAAGCAAGTGTGCC
>JAGBTR010000064.1 GCA_017631215.1 Clostridia bacterium
CAGACGCGCCGTTTTTTGATAAAATAATAAAGGTATTGCAATCAATTCACAAAGGTAGGACAGGTAATTATTATGGGATTTTGGGAGCTTGTTTTGATCGGTGTTTCGCTGTCGATGGACGCGTTCGCCGTCTCGGTCTGTCGCGGTCTTTCAATGAAAAACGGCATCCGCGTCAGCCATATGCTGATCATCGCCGCCTTTTTCGGTGGCTTTCAGGCAATTATGCCCGCCATCGGTTATCTTCTCGGCAAACAGTTCGAGGCGTACATTACGCCCGTCGACCACTGGATCGCTTTTGTGTTGCTGGGCTTCCTCGGCGGCAAAATGATCCTCGACGTCATCCGTGACAAGGGCGAGGACGATTGCGATTGCGGCTGTGACCGTCTGGACGTCAAGCAGCTGCTGATTATGGCGGTCGCGACCAGCATCGACGCGCTGGCGGTCGGTATCCCCTTCCCCTCGCTGGGTGTCAACATTTGGCAGGCGATGGCGCTGATCGGCTCGGTCACCTTCGGTCTTTGCATTCTCGGTGTCGCCATCGGCAACCGCTTCGGCGCGCGCTTTAAGGACAAGGCAACGCTTGCGGGCGGCATCGCGCTCGTTCTCGTCGGCACCAAAATTCTGCTCGAGCATCTGGGCATCATCAATTTCTGACGGACAGACCGTCATAGGAAGGAATCTCAATTCAAATGATCCAAATTCTTGCCATCGGAGACGTTGTCGGCACCAGAACGCTGGAGGCGCTTCGCGAGCGTCTGTGGAAAACGCGCACCGAGCTGCACGCCGACCTGGTCGTTGCCAACGGTGAAAACGCGACCGACATTCACGGTCTTTGCTGTCGCGACGCCAAGCTGCTGCTCGAGTGCGGGGTCGATCTCATCACGCTGGGCAACCACACCTACGGTATGCGCGACCTGCACGATTTTCTTGACAACAATCCCGAGAGTATCATTCGTCCCGCCAACTATCCCTCCACCGCCCCCGGCTTCGGCTACACGGTGCGCGACGTGAGCGGCTGGCGCGTGCTTTGCATCAACGTCAACGGCACGACCTTTATGGAGCCGCTCGACAACCCCTTTGCCGCCATCGAGCGCATCCTTTCCCGCGAGGAGGGGCGCTACGATATCGCGCTCGCCGATCTGCACGCCGAGGCAACCTCGGAAAAGCTCGCGCTCGCGCACGCCTTTGACGGTCGGCTGACGGTGATGTTCGGCACGCACACCCACGTGACGACCGCCGACGAGCGCATCCTGCCGCACGGCTCGGGCTACATCACCGATCTCGGTATGTCGGGTCCGACGAACGGCATTCTCGGCACCAAGACCGAGGCAGTGCTGACCAAAATGCGTGACCGAATGCCCGCCCACTTCACCGTCGCGGACGGCGACATCGAAATTTCGGGCGCACTGTTCACCGTCGACCCGAGCGCAAGAAGATGCGTCGCGGTCAAGCGGGTGAAATTTTAAAAAAAGAAAAGCAATCGAGCGAGACGTTCGTTCGATTGCTTTTTTATTGCTCTCCCCACTCCAGCCGATATCCCACACCGCGCACGGTGGTGATAAGACGCCGTCCGATGGGCTTCTCCAGCTTGCGGCGCAGGTAGCAGAGGTAGACCTCGACCTCGTTGCCGCGTTCGCTCTTGCCCGTCGGGTCAAGACTTGCTTGCAGTCGCTCGCGCGCGACCGTCTGTCCTCGCTCCTCGAGCAGACAACGCAGCAGCGTTGCCTCCTTGGGTGTCAGGTGCACGCTCACATCCCCACACCGCACCGTCGTGTCGTCCTCCAATGTGATCGACATCGCGTGCAATGTGCTTGGGGAGACCGCCAGCGGCACCGTCGACGACAGGACGCCGTCACGGAGTTGTCCCAAGAGCGCGCGAAGCTCCGTCGTCGCAAAGGGACGCTCCAACAGATGCAACGCCCGTGTACCGAGCAGCGTCGGCAACGCGTTCGCTTGGCGGCAAATACCAATGAAGCGATCGACAAGACCGCGAAGTGCCGCCTGCATTCCTCCTTGCGAATCCAGATCCAACAGCACCGCGCTTCCCTCTCTCAGCTCACGCTCGATCGCTGTGATGTGTTCAAGCGGCAAGCCAAGCTCGGTCGCCTCCAGCTTTACAAGGCACGCCAGTGCGTCGTCGTCCGTCACCAGAACTACGGGGTTTTGATCGCTCGGCGAGACGAGCGTTATTGGCGCGTCAGCCATAGCTTGCCCTCCTTGCACGTATAATCAAAGGATTCGGTTGTCCCGTCGTCATAGATGACCTTCAGCACGCCGTTGTATACCGTATAGGTCGCAAGGCGCGCCTCGCTATCGCCGCTATACGAGATCTTGATCTCGCCCTTGCTCTCAACGAAGGTCACGCGCATCGTCTCACCGATCCATTCGCCGTCCAGCGAATCGGTCGCCGCACCGCCCATACGGTGAAGCTCATAGCGCATCTGCGCCTCATCGGCGGTAGGCAGGTCGGGCAGGCTCGGCTCCATCGGTGCCATAGGCTCCATCGGTGCCATAGGCTCCATCGGTGCCATAGGCTCCATTGGTACCATAGGCTCGTCGGGCATGATCGGCTCTTGGTAGTCACCATAGTCGCCGTCGCTCACGCTCTCCGACTTATCATACGAGGGATAGGCGGCATCGGGCGCGTCGGGGGCCATCGTATTGGAATCGAATATACCCTCCATCATCATCTTATCTCCACCGCCCGCAATCAGCGCGAGCGCTACGACGACAAGGCAAAGACCGCACGCCGTCACCGTTGCAAAGCGCTTCCACGCCGACACGCACGACGGGCAAGGCTTGGGCGCGCGCTCCGTCTGACGCACGACGCGCATCACCGAGTCGTGCAGTGCGGGCGGCAGCTCCGCCTCGGTCGCATCCGTCACCAGCGCATTCAGGCGCTCAAGCTCGGCCAGCGCGTTTGCGCACGACGGACAGCCGCAAAGGTGCTTTTTCACCGCTGCGGTCTGCTTTTGATTCAATTCACCGTCGACAAACGCACCGAGCAGCAGCTCGACGCGCTCGCACGCCATACCGTTCTTGTTACTCATTCGTACCTTCCTCTACCGTTCACCGATCGTGGCGGATGTGGTCGCCCTCAACCATATAGACGAAAATCATTCGAAAATGTTCCGTGATTTTAAAATTTCTTCCAGCTTTTTTCGCGCGCGGGAAAGACGGCTCTTGACCGTTCCCTCCTCCAGCGACAGCACCTGCCCGATCTGCTCGTAGGACATCCCCTCGATCGCACGCAGCGTCAAAATCTCGCGCAGCTCGATCGGCAGATCCCCAAGGGCGCGGCGCACCTCGCTCATACGCTCCTCGCTCGCATAGGCGCGGGCGGGGTCGGACGCTTCATCGGGGTCGGCAATATCCAGCACCGCCGCCTCGCCGTCCTCCTCCTCGACCGTCAGCGAAACGGTCTCGCCGCGCGCACGCTTGCGCCGCAAAAGATCCAGCACCGTATTGCGCGTGATCTGCAACGCGTAGGACAGGATGGGACACTCAAAGCGGTAACTCGGCAACGTCCGCCACAGC
>JAGBTR010000065.1 GCA_017631215.1 Clostridia bacterium
GGCGTCATGTACGGTGCGGTCGCCTTTTACGCCGCCTGCCGCGAGGCGGGGATTAAGCCCATCATCGGCTGTGAGGTCTATGTCGCACCCGGTTCGCGCTTTGATAAGAGTGCATCGCGCGGACAGCGGACGGGGTATCATCTTGTTCTGCTCTGCAAGAATATGACGGGATATCGCAATCTCATGTATCTTGTCTCGCGCGGCTTTACCGAGGGCTTTTACAACAAGCCTCGCATCGACCTTGAGCTGCTGGCGGCACATACCGAGGGCCTCATCGGACTTTCTGCTTGCCTTGCCGGGCAGGTGCCGCAGGCGTTGCTTGCGGGCAACTACGACGAGGCAAAACGTGCTGCCGAGAAGTACGCCTCGCTGTTTGAAAAGGGCGATTTTTACATTGAAATACAAAACCACGGGCTGGCCGACCAGAGGCAGATCATGCCGAGTCTTGTTCGTATCGCCGAGGAGTGCGGTCTTGGGCTCGTTGCCACCACTGACTGCCACTATCTGCGCCGCGAGGACGCCGACAGCCAGGCCATTTTGATGTGTATTCAAACCACTACGACCATCGAGGACGGTCGTCCGATGGGCTTTGAAACGGACGAGTTTTATTACAAATCCACAGAGGAGATGGAACGGCTGTTTTCTGCCCATCCCGAGGCCATTGACAACACCGTTCGCATTGCCGAAAAGTGCAACTTGGAGTTGAATTTAGATGCGGTACACCTGCCGCATTATCCTTGCCCGAGAGGGCTTTCGTCGGTCGAGTATCTGAGAGAACTAACCGAAGGGGGGCTTGCTCGCCGCCGCGAGACGGGGATGCTCGGCTATGGTGCATCGGGCGCGTCGCATCCCGAGGAGGAGTATCGCGCGCGCATCGAATACGAGCTTTCGGTCATCGAGAGCATGGGATATGCCGACTATTTCCTGATCGTGGCAGATTACGTCAATTTTGCCAAGAGCCGCGGCATTCCCGTTGGCCCCGGGCGTGGCTCGGGCGCGGGTAGCCTTGTCGCCTTTTTGCTGGGCATTACCGACGTGGACTCGATCGCCTTTGATCTGCTGTTCGAGCGCTTCCTTAACCCCGAGCGCGTCAGTATGCCCGATATCGATATGGACTTTTGCTATAACCGCCGCGAGGAGGTCATCGAGTACGTCATTGAAAAATACGGCTCCGACCACGTCTCGCAGATCGTCACCTTCGGAACGCTGGCTGCGCGTGCCGCCATCCGCGACGTCGGACGTGCGCTGGGAATGCCATACAGTGCGGTCGATCCCGTCGCACGCGCGGTGCCGCAGGAGCTTGGCATCACCATCGAAAAGGCGCTCAAGCTGCCCGACCTCAAGGCGATGTACGCCGAGTCCGCGCAGGTGCGCCGACTGGTCGACACCGCGATGGCGCTCGAGGGAATGCCGCGCAATATGTCGGTACACGCCGCGGGTATTCTGATCACCGAGCAGCCGCTCTACGATTTCGTGCCGCTGGCGGTGAGCAACGATACGGTCGTCTGTCAGTACGATATGGACACCATCGCCAAGCTGGGTCTGCTCAAATTCGACTTTTTGGCGCTTCGCTATCTGACCATCTGCCACGACGCCGAGCGTCAGATCCGCGAGCACGATGCGTCCTTCTCGCTTGAGAAGGTGTCGCTTTCGGATCAGGCAACCTTTGCGCTGATCTCGTCGGGCGATACGGGCGGCGTGTTCCAGCTTGAGTCGTCGGGTATGCGGCAGATGCTGACCGAGCTGCGCCCCGAATCGCTGGACGACGTGCAGGCGGCCATCGCACTTTACCGACCCGGTCCGATGGATTCCATCCCAACCTATATCGAAAATCGCCACCATCCCGAAAAGGTGAGCTACGCCACGCCCGAGCTTGAGCCTATCCTGAAATCGACCTACGGCTGCGTCGTCTATCAGGAGCAGGTTATGAACATCTTCCGCACCGTGGCGGGCTACTCGTTCGGTCACGCCGATATCGTGCGCCGCGCGATGTCCAAGAAAAAGGCCGACGTGCTGGAGGCGGAGCGCGAGGATTTCCTTGCGGGCGCAGAGAAAAACGGTATTTCCCGTGAGATCGCCAATACGCTCTTTGACGATATGGCCGATTTTGCCAACTATGCCTTCAACAAATCGCACGCGGCGTCCTACGCCCTGATCTCCTACCGCACCGCCTACCTCAAGGCGCACCATCCGCGCGAGTATATGGCGGCACTGCTCACGAGCGTCTTGGGCAACATTCCCAAAACGGGCGAGTATATCGCCGAGTGCCACCGCCGCAGCATTGCGGTGTGTGCGCCCAACATCAACGAAAGCTTCGCAACCTTCCACGCCGACGGGGAGCGCGGCATTCGCTTCGGTCTCGGCGCGCTCAAAAACATCGGCGTCAGCTTCATTGACGACGTGGTGCGCGAGCGAGAGCGGGGAGGAGCGTTTGGCTCGCTCGACGATTTCGTCGCGCGTATGTCGGGGCGCGAGATCAACCGCCGCCAGCTGGAGGCGCTCATCAAGGCGGGCGCGTTTGACGGTCTTGGTGGCATTAACCGCCGCCAACTGCTGTCCTCGTACGAGAAGATCGTCGATATGAGCGCCGAGCGTACGCGCAACAACCTCGTCGGGCAGATGGATATGTTTGCCGCCATTGCCGAGCCGACGGGGACGTCGTCCTCGAGCTTCGATTATCCCGACCTGCCCGATTTTTCGCTCAAGGAAAAGCTGATGCAGGAAAAGGAAGCGTCGGGGATGTATTTCTCGGGTCAGATGCTCGACAACTATACCGCGCATCTGGCTACGCTTTCGGTGCAGGAGATCTCCGCACTGCTCGAGCAGGATGAGACGGGAGGCTTTGCCGTTGCCGAGCGCACGCGCGTGTGCCTTTCGGGTATGATCAACGCCGTGACCGTCAAAACCACACGCAACGAGGAGAGAATGGCCTTCTTCAACCTCGAGGATCGCTATGCCGAGATCGAGTGCCTGGTCTTTCCCAAGACGTATGCGACACTGTCCGACGTTGTCCGCGCGGATACGGCGGTTTGCGTCTGGGGTACTGTTTCTTATCGGGAAAACGAGGATCCCAAGATCCTTGTTGACCGTATGGTGCTGCTCATCGACAACGACGCCTACGCCGAGATGCCCAAGACCGAGCGGTCACAGCATAAGACCGCGCCCTTGAGCCCGTCCGCAACGCAAGCACCCGCAAAGCACCCGACCGCGCACGTGGGCTCGACCGAGGGAAAACGCCTTTATCTGCGTCCGCCCGACACAAGCGGTCTGCTTTATCGCAAGGCGCTTGCACTGGTTGAAATTCTGGAGGGAAGCGTGCCCGTCGTCTTCTATGACGGCTCGACGAAGACTTACCAAGCCCTGCGCGGCGGTATCGCGCTGACCGACTATGCCCTTGGCGAGCTGATCCGTCTGCTCGGCGAGGAAAACGTCATATTGAAATAAAAAAGGGGAGCTTATCAAATAAGCTCCTCTTTTATTTTTTACTTGTTCAGGTACTCCTCGAGTGTCAAGCCCGCCTCGGTGATCTCGATGGCGGCATCGCGACCGACAAAGCGGTAGTGCCACGGCTCATAGGTGTAGCCCGTGATGGCCTCCTTACCCTTGGGGTAGCGCAGAATGAAGCCGAACTGCGCGGCGTTTTTCTGTAGCCACGCAAAGGCGGCGGTGGACTCAAAGGTCTCGTCGAGGTTGCTCATCGAGGTGGTCATCAGATCGACACAAAGCCCCGATTGATGCTCGCTCGAGCCGGGAGCGGCCGAATAGGTGCGGACGATGGCGAGCGCCTCGGCCTGCGTCAGCGACGGATTGCGGCTCTTCTCATCGCGCACGTAGCTGTTCTGGAGAGAGGCCTGATACTGATAGGAGCGATAGCCGCTCGTCACGAAGGTGTTGGTGATGCCGTCGGCGCGCATACAAAGCAGCATCGCCTCGACCGCCGAGGCGGCCGTGATCTCCAGCTGAACGTCCTTTTTGTACAGCGTCAGCGAGGACGGCAGCTTGGTGACGATGCCGGGCGAGAAGGACGGACCCAGCGGGTGCGTCTTGTTGACGAGCAGAATGCTGTCGTAGCGATAGGAAATGGCGGGAAGATAGGCCGAAACGTCAATCGGATAATCGTAGGAGGGAAGCGGATTGACGGGCTTTTCGGGCTCGGACGGACGAACGGGAGGAACCGTCGGCTCGACCGATGGCTCTGGCGGCTCGGGCGTGTTTGGCTCGGACGGCACCGTCGGGACGGTCGGGGTCGAGGGCTCGGTCGGTGTCGTCGGCACGTCGGGCTCGCTCGGCCGCTCGGGCGGAAGCTCGGGCAGTACATCGGGATCGTCGGGCTCACTCGGCGTATCGGGACCGTCTGACACGGGACCGTCTTGCGACGGCTCGCTCGGCTCGTCGGGCTCATCATAGATCGACAGATACGGGGCAAGCAGACCGTCGGGGCGCATCATAAATAATACACCGCACAGCAGTGTGATGACGAGCAAGAGCAGTAAAACGCGGGATCTCTGTCTCATAAGGGCGTCCTTTCTTGCGGATTTGGGAGTCAGACCTTGGGCGGCTTTGTCTCAACCATAATAAAGAAGGGCGAGGTGGGAGAATTCAGAATTTTGACGAGCGTGGCGCAGACCTTGTGGCGCGAAAGGCTTGTCAGATAGTCACAGATCATCTGTCCCTCGGCCTCGCCCTCGGCGTGACCGGGATAGACGGCGATGTTGAGAATGCCGTCGGGCGCGAGCAGATCAATGGCCGAGACGATGGCGGGCATCGTCGTCTCACGCATCGTCGTGATGCGCTTGTCGCCGCCCGGCAGGTAGCCGAGATTGAACATTCCCGCGCGGTAGGGCTCCTTGACGTAGTCCTTGACCAAATGGTGCGAGGCGTGGATGAGCGTCACGTTGTCGGGACAGCCCTCCTCGCGGAGCAGCCGTGCGGTCGAGTCGAGCGCCTGCTGCTGAATGTCAAAGGCGTATACGCGGCCGCTCTCGCCGACCGTCTTGGAGAGAAAGGCGGTGTCGTGTCCGTTGCCCATCGTGAAATCCACGGCAACGTCGCCCTCCTTCAGATGGGTGAGAATGAATTTTTTGTGCAGATCCAGAAGATCGATCATATTCTTGTCCTTTCTTGATGGTCAACGCTTTTTCTGAGGCGGGCGGTGCAGATCGGAGCGCAAGAAGCGAATGGCGCGCTCGATCGCATCCTTGGAGTCGTACCACGGCTCCTCGTCGTAGCGGTAATCGAATTTCTTGCAGAACCAGCTGACGTCGTTTTGCAGCTTGTCAAAATAGGGCTGCACCACGCGCCACAGATCGGCTGCAAAGGCGGGCTGCTTTTTCTTGGAGAGACGCTGATGGGCACAGTCCAGCAGCATACGGTAGTGGGGCAGACAGAAATAGGGCTGCGCGCTCAGCTTGGCAGGGAAGTCCTCGTCGGTGTCCCAAAGCAGCACGACCGTCTCGGTCATACGCTGATAATTATATGCAATGCGCGAGCAGATATAACAGCTATCCTCCAGCGCGTGGATGCGGCGGGCGGGCTTTTCACCGCGCGCGGGTATGAGCGGCAGCGCGTTTTCGGTGATATCCTTACGCAGCTCGGCAAGATGGCTCTCAAGCGTCAACGCCATGCCGAGTCGGTTCTGCATCGACACCATCATATCATAGTGTGTCCGACAAAAGCCGCTTTCATTGGTCTTGATGCGAATATCGGGCTCCATCATAGACGCACCGAGAATGAGGTCGAGCTCGTTGTTTTCCAGCTTGTTGTAAAGGGCGCACATCGGACAGCCACAGCTGTGATCGTCGCGCGAGGCCTCGAACGCCTCGTTGACGGGTATGGTGTAGATTTGTTCCATCGCTACTCTCCGTTCTTGTCGTATTCGGTCAAAAAAACGTGCGTACTTATCTATTATATATGAAAATGACCGCAGATGCAAGGGGGAGAAACAAAATTTAACAAACGATTCTGTAGTGTTACAATAGATGTGAGACTGAAAGTAAAAAAAGGATAGAAAAAGTGATTGAGTTCTGTTAAAATAGAATTACCCCTAACTCATCCCAACAGAAAGGACTCAATCACTTCATGAAACATTATACCACAAACAAA
>JAGBTR010000066.1 GCA_017631215.1 Clostridia bacterium
TCCGCGTGGGCGACCATATCTACACCGTGACCGATAACGAGGGTGAGATCTATTCCGTCACCGAGCTCGGCTATGATGCCGCTATCGCGTGTGTTCGCGGTCTGTCAGGCACCAAGGCAAGCTTTACCGCGCTTCGCAAGGGCGTGGGCGGATATGAGGTCGTGCCGTTCGAGATCGAGCGCGCCGCGATCACCTCGATGTCCGTGTCTTACCGCACCTTAGCGAGCGACCCGACGGTCGGTATCGTTAAGATCTCACAGTTCGACCTGACCACGCCGGAGCAATTCCACGCGGCGATGGACGACCTGATCAAGCGCGGCTGTCGCGCCTTCGTCTTTGACGTTCGCTATAATCCGGGCGGCATCCTTGAATCGATCGAAGCTGTCTTGAGCACCATGCTCGAGGAGGGCGACGTGATGATCTCGACCGTCTATAAGAACGGGAGCGAGGAGGTCGACCGCGTGCGTGAGGTGAGCTATATGCGCGACGGCTACGAGGGCTGTTCCGTTTCTGCAGACGATATCGGCAAATACCGCGGCTATCCGTTTGCCGTACTGACCAACGAATATACGGCGAGCGCGGCGGAGCTGTTCACATCCGACCTGCGTGACCACGGGCTTGCGACGCTGGTCGGTCAAACGACCTACGGCAAGGGCTGTATGCAGTCCACCTTCGACCTTAGCTATTTCGGTATCGAGGGTGCGCTCAAGCTGACGGTCGCCTGGTATCAGCCCGCTAGCGGTGAAAACTATCACGACATCGGTATCGTCCCCGATATCGAAGTCGCAATGGACACAAGCGTCATCGAAAAATACGGCAACATCTATCTCATCCCCGATGAGGAGGACGCACAGCTGATGGCGGCTGTGCAGGCATTAAAATAAGCCTTTTTGAATAAAAATCTATTGAAATTTGATATAAGCAAGAGGAGAAAAACTATGGCAACCAACAAGAAGCAGATGCTTTATACCCCCGATGGCTACCGCGAGCTGGTAGAGGAGCTCAATTATTTGAAGACTGTTCGCCGCGAGGAAATCAAGGCGGACATCGCAACCGCCCGCTCGTTCGGCGACCTTTCGGAGAACGCCGAGTACGATGAGGCAAGAAACGAGCAGGCCAGAACCGAGGCCCGCATTAAGGAGCTGGAGGAGCTGATCGAGAACGCCGTCGTTGTTGACGAGGCAGAGATCGACACCTCGGTTGTCAGCCTTGGCTCCGTTGTTCGCGTTCGAGACGAGGCAGATGGCGAGGAGACCGAGTATTCGCTCGTTGGTTCGAACGAGGCAAACCCTCTCATCGGCAAGATTTCCGACCAGTCGCCCATCGGTAAGAGATTGATGGGTACTCGCGAGGGCGCTGTAATCGAGGTCGACGCTCCCATCGGCACCATCACGCTGAAGGTGCTGAGTGTGACGCGCTCCAAATAATTTCATCACAAACGGGCGAGGCAATGCAGTGCAGAGGCCTCGCCCGTTTCAAAAAGGAGACTTGTTATGCAGGATATGCAAAAGCCCGAGGGCGGCGATATTCGTCTTGACGAAAAAAGCGCATTCCTTCGTTGGCTGGATAATTTCTGGTATCATCATAAATGGCACACCTTCTTCGGTGCATTCATCTTGCTCTTGCTTTTGGTTATGCTAATGCAATGCCGCAACGAGAATGGAAATGATCTTGTCGTGACCTACTGCGGCCCCTTCGGATTTTTGACCGCCGAAAGCGAGGGCGCGCGTGATGCGCTCAACGAAGCGATGCCCCAGGATTATGATGGCAACGGGGAGAAATACGTCGAATTTGTTCGCTATCAGGTCTACTCGGAGGAGGAGATGATCGCGGACAAGGAGGCCAACGATGGCGAGGGAACGGTCAACGTCTCCTATAACGCTCATCAGCTTGAGCTGTTCAACGACTTTATGATGACGGGGGAGTGTTCGATCTATCTGCTCAGCCCGTATATCTACGATTACATCCAACCCCGCGGTAATCTCAAAAAGCTTGCCGAGGTTATGGATGCCGTCCCCGAGCACGCCTACGACGAGTATGCGATCCGCTTGAGCGAGACGGCGCTGTATCAAAACACGCCCGCGCTTCAGCTACTGTCGCCCGATACGCTGGTGTGCCTGACGGTGCCTTATGCGTTGGGAAGAAGCTCGAACGAAAGCTACTACGCGCAATCGGTCGAGACGTTTCTCGCAATCGTGAGCGCGGAGTGATAAAGAAAGGGCGCTGTGATCATAATATGGAAAAAGCCTCGAGCAATCGCTCGGGGCTTTTATTCTTTGATGATGCGCCACGCCTCGGTCAGCCGCTCGAGCGACCAAGCCGCATTGGCGGGGCTGGTGGAGGGAAGCACTGTTGCTGTTCTGCCGATCGACGGCTCGATCAAGAGGCGATAATATCGCTCGGCGGCCTTACCGTTGAGAAAGATCCGCTTGATCGGCGCGTGGTCAAGGATGACGGACAGGTCATTTCCAACCACGTTTCGCAAGCTGCTGTCTGCCGAGCCGTCGATTTCACACGAGGCAGCTACGTCCCAAAGCGCGACGTGATGACGGACAAGAAGCTGCTTCTTTTGCTCGATCGTTTGCGGCATCTCCGCCTCGTCAAAAACAGCAGCGAGAACACGCCAAAAGCGATTTTGCGGATGCCCGTAGAAGAAGCCGTCCTCGCGCGAACGAACGGACGGGAAGCTGCCAAGGATCAGTATGGTCGAGGATGCATCAAAGAAAGGAGGAAAGGGATGGTCAAGCATAACGAACTCCTTTGCGGTAAAATGGCGGGAAAGCGGAAGCGTAGCAAGAAAATAAACGCAAGGGTTGAGAGGGGACACACCTTGTCCTGCAAAAGTCCAGCGAGTGAGAATGTGTCGACAGAAAGAGAGAAGTTTCTTGCCCAGAATGTGTTATGATAAGCCCACGGGAGAAACGATCCCGTGAGAAAACAAATTCGGGAAGGAGACACAAAAAATGACAGGGAAGCAAAGACGAAGAAGACGCGCGTTTCGATGGTTGGTAATGGGGTTTGTATGTGTGACCGGACTCAGCCTATGTCTGACATCTTGCCAGATCGGTCGGATAAACGGCACCAACGTTGGAGGCAACACAGATGAGCAGGTATCAATTAAAAACGACGCCTATGAGAACAAGATCCTTTACTATGAAGCCCAGATCCAAAGCCTGAACACCCAGCTTGACGATATGGAGCAGCAGATGTTGCTTATGCGCGACGATTACTTAACGCAGCTGCAATCGCTCAAGGATCGTCTGCAAAGCAACAATGAAGAGAGCGAAGCGACGGAGAAGGAAAATGAAGCGCAAGAGCCCGAGAACGAGCCGACCGTCGAAGATGTACCCCAAGCTCCCGTGAAAGACAAGGGCGTGGGGGTTATCGGCGGCGTCGTGCTTCGGGAGTATACCTACCGCTTGGAGAACGGTTGCGCGATTCTGACCGCTTATCAAGGTGAAGACAACCACGTCAGCGTGCCTGCCGCTGTCGACGGCTATCTTGTCGTCGGGCTGGATGACCGCACCTTTGCGGAATGCGACGTTCAAAGCGTACGCCTGCCCGAAACGATCGAGCGCATCGGTTGGTTCACCTTTTACGGCTGTGACCAGCTTGTAGAGGTCACCTTGCCTGAGAAGCTGTCAAGCATCGGATACGCCTCGTTTGACGGCTGTGCGCCTACGCTGTGCTTGCGCGTCAAGAGCGGCTCGTATGCAGAGTCGTTCGCCAACAGCTTCGGCATCCGCTGTCAGCAGGATGCGTAATAATGTTAGAGAAAAGCCCCCGATCGTAGAATCGGGGGCTTGTTTGATTTGTTTAGAAGGATTAGTCCTTCAGAGCAGCCTGAGCGGCAGCCAGACGTGCGATCGGCACACGGAAGGGCGAGCAGGACACGTAGTCCAGACCCAGCTTGTGGCAGAACTCAACGGATGTGGGATCGCCACCGTGCTCACCGCAGATACCGATGTGCAGCGTTGCGTTGTTAGCGCGGCCGTCCTTGCAAGCCATGTTCATCAGCTTGCCAACACCGGTCTGGTCGAGCTTTGCAAAGGGATCGTTCTCGAAGATCTTTGCATCGTAGTAAGCCGACAGGAA
>JAGBTR010000067.1 GCA_017631215.1 Clostridia bacterium
ACGTTGGGCGTACCGATTGCGATGTGACCCATCGTGCCGCGACCGGGTGCCTTCATAAACTCCATCGGACCTGCGAAGACGGACTTGGAGCGCTCGTCGCGTGCGAAGGAGAAGAGCTGCTCGGCCGTAGCGGCGCTCGTGTTGCAATCGTCCTCGTCGGCGCAGTTGACACCGAGATGAACGAACTTGAAGTTCAGCATCGTGTCGACGGCCTCGCGAGCGAGCTTGCGGATGCCGTCAAAATCGCCCGAGGTGAGCATCTTGGGGGGAACCATCCAGCTACCGCCGCAAGCGACGATCTTGTTCCAAGCCAGATAATCACCCACGTTGGAAGCGGAAATACCGCCCGTAGGCATAAACTTGACGCCGCCGTAGGGAGCGGCCATTGCCTTGAGCATATTGAGACCGCCCGAGGGCTCGGCGGGGAAGAACTTAACGACCTTCAGACCCAGCTCCAGCGCCTGCTCGATGCCCGAGGGATTGTTGATACCGGGCATCACGGGAATGCCCTTGTCCACGCAGTACTTGACCACGGTGGGGTTTAGACCGGGGCTGACGATGAACTTGGCACCTGCGGCGATGGCCTCGTCGACCTGCGCGGTGGTCAGCACCGTACCTGCACCAACCAGCATATCGGGGCAAGCCTTGACCATCTCGGCGATCGCCTCAGCGGCGGCGGCGGTGCGGAAGGTGACCTCTGCACAGGGCAGACCACCCTGCTCAAGTGCGCGCGCCAGCGGGGCGGCGTCCTTGGCATCGTCGATCTTGATGACCGGAACCAGACCGATCAGAGACAGCTCTTGAATAACGTCTTTCATTTTATGTACCTCTCTTTATGTGATTTTAGTATTGATGGGACAAATCGTACGTCCGCCGACGCGGAAGCGATAAAAAAGCAGCGACACGGCATGGCCGCAACGCTGCTTTTTTAACCCGCCGAGCCGTGTGACCGATGATTGAGAAACCCTGCTCCAGCAAGGCGGTGCCCTATCCACGGCTTTACTGCTCCCAGCGTCCTTGCCCGCGCCGAGACAAGTCAATCGGTACAGCGGGAAGGGAGGTCTGCAAACCACCGGAGAAATCTCTTCGGGCTCCTTTTTCAATTCGTAGGTCCTAATAACCGATCATCACGCACTAAGCAGGAAATCTACGTGGCGGTGTCAGGCAAGGCTTACGCCTCGTCAAAATCGACGGTGGAGAACATATCGTCGAAATAATCGGCGATGCGATCGAACTCCTCGTCGTCGTCGATGGTAAAGAGCGACTCGTCGCCGTTCTCGTCCACCTCGCTCTTGAGAATGACGTACTCAAGATAATCGTTGTCGGTCTTCTCGGCATCCTCGGCGGGGATCATAGCGTAGTACATCACGCCGTCGACCTCACCCGAGCCGATCAGCTCAAACTCGTGCTCGTTGCCGTCCTCATCGGTCAGCATATACTTCTCGACCTGTTCTTCCTCTTGAGGCTTGTTTTGCTCGCTCATACGGAGACCTCCGTTCTTTTCTGTAAATGTTAATGTGACCGAGAGATGTCCCGGTAGCACTATTGTACACGATTTTCGCGCGCTTGTCAATGGGGTGACGCGTTTTTTGTGGCTTTAGTTTGTGTCAAAAGGTGACACGGTATGCGCCAGGGCTCAAAACAGCGGGCTGAGTGCGCGCAAAACGGCGTCGACCAAGCGAAGCCAAAGCCGCTTGGGACGGGACAGCTCGCGCTCGGTCACCTCGTGGCTTGCGTCCATCGTCGCCAGTGCGTCCTCCTTGAGGTGGGTGATCGCCGTCCCGCCGACGAACAGCACGCCGCACTCGAAATGCAGATACAGACTGCGATAGTCCATATTGACCGACCCGACCACGCCGATGCGGTCGTCCGCAACAAAGCTCTTGGCGTGCAGAAAGCCGGGCGTGTATTCGTAGATGCGCACACCTGCGCGCATCAGCACACCGTAGTAGGAGCGGGTCAGACGGAAGGCGGTCCTTTTGTCGGGAATGCCGGGCACGACCAGCCGCACGTCCACGCCGCGCTTGGCGGCACAGCACAGCGCCGACTGCATTTCGGTGTCGATGATGAGATAGGGGGTAAAGATATAGACGTAGCGCTCGGCCTGCGCCAAAATGTCCAGATAGACCGTCTCTCCTACGTTTTCGTCGTCAAGCGGCGAGTCGGCGTAGGGCTGAACGATCGGGGAGGTGTGCGCCTCATGCACCTTGTCGGTCGGCACGGGCAAAAAGGGGGCATAGTCCGTCTCGGTCGGGCGCAGTGCGTTCCATAGGTTGAGAAACATAACGGCGAAGCTGTGTGCGGCGGGACCGCACAGACGTACGCCCGTGTCCTTCCAGTGACCGAAGCGCACCTTTTGATTGATATACTCGTCCGCGATGTTGATGCCGCCCGTGTAGGCGACGCGCCCGTCGATGACGGTGATCTTGCGGTGGTCGCGGTGGTTCATCACGATGGAGACGAGGGGGACGATGGGGTTGAAGGCGAGCGTGCGAATGCCTCGCTTTTCCGCCTCCCAGACAAAGCTCAGCGGCGTCGCCGCCTCACAGCCGAGGTCGTCGTAGATGATGCGGACGTCCACACCCTCGGCCGCCTTGCGGGTCAGCACCTCCAGCACGCCGTCGAGCATCCGCCCCTCGGCAATGATGAAATATTCGAGAAAAATATAGTGCTTTGCCGTCTCCAGATCGGCAAGCAGGGCGGGGTAGAGATCGTCACCCAACGGAAAATAGCGCACCTCGGTGTCGCGGAAGGCGGGTGCGTGGGCGTGCGTCTCAAGATAGCGGCAGGTCGCGCGCGTGCGGGACGGCAGATCGCCGCAAGCGTCGTCGATCGGGGTGGCGACGGGAATGGGATGGTCGCGGTCGACCGCCTCCAGCTTGCGCCGCAGACGTCGCGATAGGTTCTTGTTGCCAAATAATAAATAAATGAACAGCCCGAACAGCGGCGCGACGCACATCACGAGCAGCCAGCTCAGCTTGTAGGCGGGGTTTTCCTCGCGGCGCACGATATGCAGTGCCAGCACAAGGCTGACGACCGTCAGCGCGGTGTTGATCCAAAGCGCGTACTGCGAGAGCTGCCAGAACATCCAGAACAGCCAGCCGAGCTGGACGAGCAGCAGCAGCGCGGTCAGCGTGATGCGGTTGATGATCTTGTGGAAAAACAGACGGACGCGTCGCCGCTTGCGGTGTGCCATATGCGGTCTCCTTTCTTTGATTTATGATAGTATTGCCCGTGTGCGGACGAAAAAGACAGACCTGTCCGTAAAAGGGCAGGTCTGTCTTGTCTTGAAGCGTCAGATCTCCTTGCCAAGGATCTTGGCGGTCTTGACCTGTCTGCGGCACGGGATCATTTCCTTGTGGCCGGGGCAGACGGGGTACATACCAAGGCTTGCCAGCACGTACCACGAGGCGGCGGTGCCGTTGTCCTCGTCGCCGGGATAGCCGTCGTCATGCCACGAGAAGGCCTCCGCACACAGCTTGGTGACCCAGTAATCGGTCTTGGCCTGCTCGCCGAGAGCTGCGTACAGGAAGGGCAGATGGAAGGACGGCTGATTGGAGATGGCACACTGACCGAAGTCGGCGCTTGCCATCTCGGTCATCTCGTGGATCTCGTTGTTGTAACCGAATACGCGGTATTTGGGCGGCGTGGCGAACAGCTCGTCCAGCTTTTCGATGAACTTCTCGCGACCGCCGTACAGCTCTGCCAAGCCCTCGACGTCGTGCGGCACGAACATCGAGTTCTGCCAAGCCGAGCCCTCGGTGTACTCACCGCCCCAAGAGCAGGGATCAAAGAAGTCGGCCATCTTGCCCTCGGTGTCGCGACCGCGCATAAAGCCCGAGGTCGCGTCGAAAATGTTCTTATAGTTCTTGGCGCGTGCCATGTACGGCTCGACCAGCTCGTCGCGGCCGAGCACCTTTGCGACGGTGGCAATGCACCAGTCGCCGTAGGCGGCGTCGAGCGTCAGGTTGACCGACTCACGCTGCTCGTTTCTCGGAACGTAGCCGTATTTGAGATAGGACAGGGCTCCGTTGCGGCCGTAGCGGCGATCCTCGCTTTCGTTGTTGGCGTGGTGGAGCATACCCTCAAGGGCCTTTTCGAGCACCTCGCGCTTGCCGATGCCATTGACAGCGGCACAAGCGATGACGCTGTCGATGAGCGTGCTGGGCATACTGCCGATCTCACCGATGCCAAGCCATCTGGGCAGCCAGCCGCTTTCCTCGTAGTCGCCTACGAAGCCCTCAAGCATATCGGCAAACTCATCGCGGGCGATGAGCGTGAACAGCGAATAAACGGTACGGCTGGTGTCCCAAAAGCCGTTGTTGGTGTAGCGGACACCCGCTCTCGTCTTGCCCGTGCAGGGGACGTAGTGGACGGGCTTGCCGTCCTTATCCAGCTCGTATGCCTTCTGCGGGAACAGCAGGGCACGGTACAGGCAGGTGTAGAAAGTCTTCATCTGATCCTCGGTGTCGGTTGTGACCTCGATGCGGTGCAGCTTTTCCTCCCACTCGTTCTCGGCAAGTCCCCAAAGGGTGTCAAATGAGAGATTTCCACACTCGCGCTCCATGGCGATCAGTGCCATTTCCTCACTGATGTAGGAATAGCCGATGCGAGCCTCGACATTGCGAGCCTTGAGTGCAACGTGAGCAAAGGCAGAAGCGCCCTCGCCGCCGATAACGACCTTGTCGGTATCGACTACGTCGCCAAGGAACTTGATGGCAAAATAGGCTTTGAAGTCAACGGCTACACCCGCGCTGGCAAAGTCGTTGCTACCGATCAGCATCTGCGTATCGGCATCGTAGCGATAGGTATAGTTGCCATGAACGGGAAGCAGAGAGAGCACGGAGGCGCGGTCGTCGTGGAAAGATAGACGAACAGCAGCACCGTGGTCGGTGGGCGTCAGCTCAAAGGTGCAGTTCGAGCGGAGCATGGTGACCTTGAGGTAGTCGGGACGCATGACGGCGTCCTGCGGACGGTAGCCTGACCAGGCACGGGGTGCTGTGTCGGCGATGACGTCGTTCTGGGGCATCATGAGGAAGGGACCATAATCACCGAGCCAAGGGCTGGGCTGATGCGACAGACGCACGCCCTCGGTGTAGGGATGGTTGGGGTGGAAGAACCAGCGGTTACCCGAGGCATCCGACTGCAAGCAGAAAGGTGTCATGCCGAATGGGCGCTGAGTCAGGGGCAGGGTGTTACCGCAGGAGAAGCGGGAGATGGAAGCGGTGCCCTGCTTGATGTTGACATAGGGAATGTATTTCATAGATGATCCTCCGAGCCGTTGTGCGGCGCATAAAATATTTGCAAGCGGTCTTGCTTGGATTATTATAGCATAGCGCGAGCGAGTTTTCAAGGTGTTGGGAAAAATTTTTACATGTTAGTGAGCGGCAGTTCAAATTTTGATTTGTCGGTGGGTTCGGTGAAACGAAATGGCGAGTGAAAGCCTCCCTTGTGTAAAGGGAGGTGGCACGGCGTAGCCGTGACGGAGGGATTGTTGCATAAGGGAAAACAATCCCCCACCCGTCTTCGACGGGAGCCCCCTTTACACAAGGGGGCCTTGGTTTCTGCGTAGCCGTCATCTCCCCGATAAACCCCAATTTATCGGCAACGCACAATCTCGTAGGGGAGGGGTTCCCCCTCCCGGTTGCACCGCAACAGGCCTTTATCAAGGGAGGCGGAACGCCTCCCCTACGGCACGAGGTTTGTGCCTACACACCTATAACCCCCAATTTTGCATTTTACATTCTGCATTTTGCATTTCGCACGTAGTGCGATAACCCCCAATTTGAAAAATAAAACGCAGGGGGAAAACTTTTTGGAAAAAGTTTTCCCCCTGCGGGTTTTCTTAAATTCTACTCCGCCACGAGCAGGCGGACGAGTGTAAACGCCATGCCGTCCTCGACGACGAGGCGGACGGTATGCTCCTCGGTCTTGCGCGACGAGAAGAACTGGTCGGTGCGGTCGTAGTCACCCCAACCGCCCGTATAGTCGCCGTCCAACGTAGCGACAAGCTTACCGTCCACAAAAACTTGGCATTTGCCCGACTTGCCATCGACCGTCTTGCGGTACATGGCTCCCATACGCGAGAAGGTGGCGGTGAACTCGATTACGCCGCCGTTCATTGTACGCCAGCCGTTCTGAAAGGTGCTGTATGCCTGCGCCGTCGGTGCGAATCCCTCGACTGTGTCGGCTTCAAGGCTTTGGCTGTCGAGCAGATAGGAGTTGAAATATTTGGTCTGCGTCAACAGCTCCTTGCGCGTCGGCACGACGGTGACCTCATTCGGCGTATAGACAAACACCATGTTGAGAAATTCGTGCAGCAGCTCGCCCACAATGGCGTGACCGTCGTCGTTGGGGTGAATGTCGTCGGGAGAAATGTCCTCCCACGCAAGCTCGCCCGCCTCGATCAGCGGCATTACCGCGTCACCGTACGAGATCATCGGCACACCCATCTCGATGCCCGTTGTGGCATTGTTTTGCTGGGTGGAGGCGCCCGTCTGCTTGACCATAAAGAGCAAAATGACCGCAATGTCGTTGTGCAGCAGCCGCGCGACGAGCGACTCGTAGGTCAGCTTGAAATAGCTGTCGGAATAGTCGTTGACCGAAAACTCGATGATGCAAACGTCCGCGCCCTTGTCGATGATGTCCTTTTGCACGCGGTGCACGCCCAGATAGGACGTTGTCGCGCCGATGCCCGCGTTGACGAGCGTGACGTTGGCGTCGGGAAAGGAGTCCACCCACCAATCGCGAAAGATGGCGGAATAAGAGGTTTTGAGCTTATTGCTCGATGCCGTTCCCGCCGTGATACTGCCGCCGATGGTCGCGACCGTGATGCTCTCACCCGCCTTGGCGCGGTTCATCACCGACTGCAAAAGCGTGACGTTGGCGCGTCGGTTGTATTGCGTCGCGCGGGCAAATGCCTCGTCGTCGACCAGATCCGTCGTCGGCTCGATCAGCCGCGCGAGGTTTTCTTCATTTATATAAGGGACGCTCGGTGCGCTCGGCTCGTCAGGCTCTGCGGGCACCTCGGGCACGGACGGCTCGTCGGGCGCCGTGTCAGGCTCGTCGACGGGCGGCGCGCTTTGGCAGCCAAACAGCGCGAGCGTGGTGAGCAGCATCGCGGATATCAAAAGGATGGAAACGGTTCTTTTCATCGTGGTGCCTCCTTCGGTCGCTGTGCGATCGCTTACATTATATTATAACTATTATAGCACAGCGCGGGGAAGGTGTCAAGGCGGTGCGGTCGCTCGAAAAAAACAAAAAAGTTGTAAAAAAGTGCTTGACAAGTCCCGCAAGATGTGATATAATGGCTCTACCTCTGCGCAAGAAGGTTTTTTTGTTGTGCCCTGCGCCAACCCGAACGAAGTAAGATCGGGAGGACACACGGCTCTGCTCGGAGGGAGGTACACATATCCCGTCGCACTCGCGGCGGCAGGGATAAATCAAGATTACAGGAGGTGCCGATAAGCATGGCGAATGACGTGAGAGTCAAGGTCACTCTGGTGTGCAGCGAGTGCAAGCAGAGAAACTATGACACAAAGAAAAACAAGAAGAACGACCCGGATAGAATCGAGCTGAAGAAATACTGCCGTTTCTGCCGCAAGCACACGACTCACAAAGAGTCGAAGTAATGGGAGGTTGTTTCATGGAAGAGAAGAACAAAAAGGCTCCCGAGGCTGTCGAGAAGGACGCAAAGGCGAAGAAGCCCGCGAAGGAAAAGAAGTCGCTGGGTGAGAAGATCGCACACTTCTTCCGTAGCTATAAGAGCGAGATGAAGAAGATCGTTTGGTGTCCCTGGAAGCAGGTGCGCAAAAATTCCCTTGTCGTTCTCGTGACCGTGATTGCCTTCGCGGCTGTGATCTGTCTTCTGGACGTTGCACTGTTCCAGGGCATCACGAAGCTGGGCACGCTGATCTGAGGCGATCGGTATGAACGATCTCAATTTGATGAACGTAGGCCCTCGTTGGTATGTGGCGCACACCTATTCGGGCTACGAAAACAAAGTCAAGGAAAACCTTGAAAAAATCGTTGAGAACCGTGCACTGGGTCATCTGATTTTTGACATTCGGATCCCGGTGGAAAAGGTCATCGAGAAGAACGGTGACGTGGAAAAGGAAGTCGAGTATAAGATCTTCCCCAGCTATGTATACGTCAAAATGTGTATGACGGACGAGAGCTGGCACGCTGTCCGTAACATCACGGGTGTGACCGGCTTTGTCGGTCCCGGATCCCGCCCCACCCCCCTGACCGAGGAGGAGGTCCTCGCGCTCAACTTCGAGGAAGAGGTTCGCGTGACGCTGTCCTTCAAGGAAGGCGATGCGGTGGAGGTCGTCGATGGTCTGTTCGAGGGTCACAGCGGTGTCGTTCAGAGTATCTCTGAGGACATGAAGACGGTTATCGTGCTGGTCAAGCGCGGTCGCCGCGATATGCCGGTCGAGATGGACGCATCTGCGCTTCGTCTGGCAAAATAAGCGTAACAGCTACGCACGGATCACGCGCCCGTTTCTGCGCGTCACAGTGGGAGGGGGAAAATATTTCAGTCCCCCGGAATGACCACATTTGGAGGTAAATTTATTATGGCAAAGAAAGTTTTGGGTTATATCAAGCTGCAGTTGCCCGCAGGTAAGGCAACGCCCCAGCCCCCCGTTGGTCCCGCACTCGGTGCCTACGGTGTCGCAATCCCCGTTTTCACCAAGGACTTCAACGAGAGAACCAAGAAT
>JAGBTR010000068.1 GCA_017631215.1 Clostridia bacterium
GAATTCAGCTCGGCGGCATATTTCCGCGTCGTGTTCCGTGAGATCACGGGCAAAACGCCGCGCGACGTTCGTCGTGAGGAGGGCGGACGGCGGATGCTGTGACCTTGGCATATTTGTAGTATTTTATGCGTTTTTTTGGAGAAGTTCAACTTGTATCGGAACGAATGTTGTGCTATACTGTTCCTAGGATGAACATCTGGGGATGGACATCCGGATCTTGCGCCTGTTGCGGCGCGATAGCACAAAGGAGATATGACGATGAGTAACAAAAGGATCCTTTTTACCGCCCCCGGTCTTGCCGAGTGGGTCGATTGTCCGATGCCCGAGCCTGCGGCGGGTCAGGTCGTGGTCAAGCTGAGCCGATCGAGCATCAGCCCGGGAACCGAGCGAGCAAATCTGATCGGTGACCCTAACGTCAGCACCATCCCGGGTGTGGTAGCACCGTTCCCCCGTTGGGGCGGTTACAGCTCGACGGGTCATATCGTCGCCGTGGGCGAGGGCGTGAAGAGCGTCAAGGTGGGAGACCGCGTCAGCTGCTCCTGGTCGGTTCATATGAAATACTGTCTGCTCCCCGAGAGCGGTGTCAATATCGTTCCCGAGGGGCTGGACGAGGCCACGGCGGCGCTTGTGCATATCGCCACCTTCCCGATGGCCGCACTTCGCAAGTGCGGTGTTGAGATGGGTGAGTCCGTCATCGTGATGGGGCAGGGCGTGCTGGGGCAGATGGCCGTGCAGCTTGCCCGCGCGGCGGGTGCTGTGCCCGTCATCGCGGTCGATCCCGTGCCCGAAAAGAGAGCAAGAGCGCTCGAGCTGGGCGCAGATGTCGCGCTTGACCCGTTCGCGCCCGATTTTGCCAAAACGGTCAAGTCGCTGACGGGCGGCGGCGCCAACGTCGCCATCGAGGTCACGGGTCTTGGCTCGGGGCTTGATATGGTGCTTGATTGCATGGCTCGCTTTGGTCGCGTGGCGCTGCTGGGCTGTACCCGCAGCTCGGATTTCACCATCGACTATTACCGCAAGGTACACGCGCCCGGCATCACGATGATCGGCGCACACACCCAGGCCAGACCGCGTCAGGAATCGCACGCGGGCTGGTGGACGGAGCGCGACGATATCAAGGCGCTCTTCCGCCTTTGCACAGCAGGACGGCTGAACCTTGCCGCATTGCTTGAGGAGATCCATTCTCCGCTGGAGTGTACCGAGGTCTATACTCGATTGGCAGCGGGAGGCGGATTCCCCGTGGTGCAGTTTGATTGGACTACCGTTGAGGATTGATAGGAGTACAATATGAGAAAAATCAAAATTGCTGTTGTTGGTCTGGGGCATCCTCATTCGATGGATACCACCGAGGCGCTGTTGCGCTTGACGGACGACTTTGAGGTCGTCGGAATTGCCGAGCCGAGCCCCGACTATTGCCATCCCGAGCACGTGAACAGCCCCCGCCGCCCGAAGCTCTACGGGACGCTTGCGCGCTACACCGTAGACGAGCTGCTCGCCATGGATGACCTCGACGCGGTCGCCATCGAGTGCGAGGAGGAAAACGGCACGAAATACGCGCAGATGTTTGCCGAGAAGGGCATCCACATCCACTTTGACAAGCCCGGCACGCACGGCGTGGCATCGTTTGAGAGGCTGGTCGAGACCTGCCGCGCGAACGGAAGTGTTTTGCATATGGGCTATATGTACCGCTATAATGCGCTCGTGCAGCGCGCGATGGAAATGAAGAAGGCGGGCGAGTTTGGCGATATCTATTCGGTTGAGGCACATATGAGCCTGCTTTACGCCGCGAATATGGCTTCGTGGATCGGTAAGCACAAGGGCGGTATGATGTACTATCTCGGCTGCCACGATGTTGACCTTGTGATGCAGTTTATGGGCGGTGCGCCCGAGGAGGTCATCCCGCTCAACGCCTCGACGGGGCAGTACGGTCTTGACAGTGAAAACTACGGCTTTGCCGTGCTGAACTATCCGAGCGGCGCGTCCTTCGTCAAGACGACGTGTGCCGAGCCGCTGGGCTACGGTCGCCGCCAGCTCGTCATCAACGGAAGCAAGGCGACGATGGAGATCAAGCCCATTGAAATCGGCTTGGGCTACCGCGAGGAGAGCGGCGTGATGCTCAAGGCGCGCGCGGTCATCAACCGTGCAAACGGCGCGACCGAAACGGTCGAGTGCGAGCCGTTTGAGCGCTACGAGGGTATGCTGCGCGGCTTTGCCTCTTACGTGCGCGGTGAGCGCGAAAACCCCTATACCTACGATTATGAGCTTTCGCTGTTCCGCACGGTGATGAAGGCGTGCGGCTGCTGACATTTTAAGGAGGAATACAATGAAAAAGGTTTTATTGATCGGCGGAACGGGCGCGATGGGCGTCTATCTTGTTCCCGAGCTGCTTGCGTGTGGCTATGCCGTGGACGTGCTGTCGCTCGACGATATCAAGAGCGACACGCCGAATCTGCGCTATTTTAAGGGCAATGCACGGGACAAAGCGTTCGTGCAGTCCGTGTTGGACGAGGGAAAATACGACGGCGTTGTGGATTTTATGATCTACAATCAACACGATTTTCCCGACTGGTATGAGATGTTCCTCGACCGCACCGATCACTATATTTACCTTTCGTCTTATCGCATCTATGCCGACGAGGAGCACCCGATCAAGGAGACCTCGCCGCGTCTGCTTGAGGCCACGACCGACGAGGACTTCCGCGCGTCCAACGACTACGCCATTTACAAGGCGCAGGGCGAGGACACGCTGCGTGCTTCAAGCTACCGCAACTGGACGATCATCCGTCCCGCCATCACGTATTCGTCTCGCCGCTTCCAGCTTGTGACGCTTGAGATGGAAAAGACGGTCAGACGCGCACTGCTCGGTCGCACCGTCGTCCTTCCGCGCGGGGCCAAGGATAAGCAGGCGACCATGACGTGGGCGGGCGACGTCGCCAAGATGATCGCGTGCATTTTGTTCAATGAAAAGGCCATGCGCGAGACGTACACTGTCTCGACCGCCGAGCATCATACCTGGGGCGAGATCGCCGATATGTACGGCGAGCTGATCGGTATGAAGGTGATGTGGGTGAGTGCCGAGGATTACATCGACACCTTCGGCTTTGGCGAGTCTGCCCTGCGAGAGAACGTGTGGGTGTGGCGTCAGCTCAAATACGACCGCCTGTTCGATCGCATCGTGGACAACAGCAAGATCTTGGCGCTGATGGGCAAGACGCAGGACGATCTGATGTCGCTCTATGACGGTCTCAAGCTGGAGATCGACAAGCTGCCGCGCAACCTCTTTAACCCGAACAGCGTGGAATCTATGGACGTCTGGATGCGTTCCAAGGGATATCAAGAATAAGGAAGGATTATAAACGATGAAAGCAATTCTTGTTGATAAAAGTGATAGAAGTCTGCACTGGAGCGACGTGCCCGATCCCGTGGTCGGCGCGGACGAGGTGCTGGTCAAGATCGAGGCGGCGGCGCTCAATCGTGCCGATCTGATGCAAAGAGAAGGGGACTACCCGCCCCCTCCCGGCTGCCCCGATTGGATGGGACTTGAGATCGCGGGTGAGATCGTCGAGATGGGCGCAGACGTGCCTGCGCTGTCGAAATGGCAGCTGGGCGACAAGGTGTGTGCGCTGCTGGGCGGCGGCGGATATGCCGAATACGTCACCGTCAAGTACGATATGCTGATGCCCGTTCCCAAGGGCTGCTCGATGGTCGAGGCGGCCGCCATTCCCGAGGCGTTCGCGACGGCGTATCTCAATCTGTTCATTGAGGGTAAGATTCAGAGCGGCAACACGCTGCTGATGCACGCAGGTGCGAGCGGACTTGCCAGCGTGGTCATCCCGATGGCAAAGGCGTTTGGCATTCGCGTCATTACCTCGGTGCTGTCGGATGAGATCGCGGCGTCGATCAAGCATCTGAACGCCGACGTGATTATCAACACGAGCAAGCAGAGGACCGCCGACGTGCTCAAAGCCGAGCTTGAGGCGGGGCACAGCGTGGACGTTGCCATCGACTGTCTGGGCGGTGAGCATATGGGCGAGTGTCTGCCCTATCTGACGCACGGCGCGCGCTGGATTATGATCGCGGCGCTGGCGGGTGTCAAGACCGAGATCGATCTCAAGAAC
>JAGBTR010000069.1 GCA_017631215.1 Clostridia bacterium
ACCACATTATGTCCGCAGGCGCTAAGATCCTGCCTTACCGCTCCAACATCCCCTATCTGTCCAAATTCTGCTTTGCCGTGTGCGACGAGAGCTTTGCCGAGCGCGCGCTGGCGGCGGGGAATTCCATCATCGTCGGCGGCTCGAACTACGGTCAGGGCTCGTCGCGTGAGCATGCGGCGCTCGTGCCGCTCTACCTCGGCGTGCGCGTCGTGGTGGCCAAGAGCTTTGCCCGTATCCACGTGGCAAACCTCATCAACGCGGGCATCCTGCCGCTGACCTTCGTCAATCCCGACGACTACGATAAGGTCGCGCAGGGCGACGAGCTTGAGCTGTGCGGTCTGCTGGATGCCATCAAGACGGGCAACGTCACGCTTAAGGATAAGACGAGCGGTGCGGAGATCGCGCTGACGTGCGACTTCTCCGAGCGCCAGATCGATATGCTGCTGGCTGGCGGTCTGCTCAAGTACACCGCAGGTAAATAAGAAAGAGAGGAACTACCTATGCAGAAGATTCAAATGAAAACGCCGCTCGTCGAGATGGACGGCGACGAGATGACCAGAATTCTTTGGCAGCAGATCAAGGACGAGCTGATCCTTCCTTTTGTTGACCTTAAGACCGAATATTACGACCTTGGACTCCCCGAGCGCGAGAAGACCAAGGATCAAGTGACCATCGACGCCGCCAACGCCAATAAAAAGTACGGCGTCGCCGTCAAGTGCGCCACCATCACGCCCAATAAGCAGCGCGTGGAGGAGTACAACCTGACCGAAATGTGGAAGAGTCCCAACGGCACCATCCGCGCCATTCTCGACGGCACCGTCTTCCGCGCCCCCATTCTGATCGACAGCATCAAGCCCGCTGTCCGCAACTGGAAGAAGCCCATCACCATCGCCCGTCACGCCTATGGTGACGTCTACAAGGCGACCGAGTATCGCGTGCCTGCCGAGGGTAAGGCCGAGCTGCTGTTCACCGCGAAGGACGGCACCGAGTGGCGCCAGCCCATCTACGATTTCGAGTGCGCAGGCGTGCTGCAGGGTCAGTATAACAAGGACAGCTCCATTCGTTCGTTCGCGCATTCTTGCTTCCAATACGCCATCAATACCAAGCAGGATCTGTGGTTCTCGACCAAGGACACCATCTCCAAGCAGTACGACCAGACCTTCAAGCTCATCTTTGAGGAGATCTATCAGAACGAGTACAAGGCCGAGTTTGAAAAGCTGGGCATCGAGTACTTCTACACGCTCATCGACGACGCCGTTGCCCGCGTGGTGCGCAGCAAGGGCGGCTTCATCTGGGCCTGCAAGAACTACGACGGCGACGTGATGAGCGATATGGTCTCGACGGCCTTCGGCTCGCTGGCAATGATGACCTCTGTGCTTGTCTCGCCCGACGGCAACTATGAGTACGAGGCGGCGCACGGTACGGTCACGCGCCATTACTACCGCTACCTCAAGGGCGAGGAGACCTCGACCAACCCGATGGCAACCATCTTCGCTTGGACGGGCGCGCTCCGCAAGAGAGGCGAGCTGGACGGTCTTGACGACCTCGTCGCCTTCGCGGACAAGCTCGAGGCCGCTTGCATCAAGACGCTGGATGACGGTATCATGACCAAGGATCTGTCGGGACTTGTCGAGGATAAGTCGGCGGTCAAGGCGGTCAATAGCCTTGAATTTTTGAAGGCGATCAGAGAGAGAATGTAACACTCATCGTTCAAATAAGGAGAATGGATATGTTCCGAGTAGGTGCATCATCGTGCGGAAGATTGCTGACGCGCGAGACGTTTGAGGCGTATCAGCGCGCAGGCGTAGGCTTGATGGAGGTCAGTGCGGCCGCACCGTATATCGAAGAGGTGGATGCCGCCGAGGTCGCGGCGTATGCCAAGGAATACGGCGTCGAGCTGTGGTCGTTCCATCTCCCCTTTTCCAAGCCGTATATCATTTCTCATACAGAGTGGGATATCCCCGGCGCCATCGAGCGCAACAGCGAGCTGATCAAGCGCTGGAGCGCGGTCGGTGTGGATAAGTTCATCATCCACCCCAGCCCCGATAATCACGGCGGCACGCACGATAGTCGTATGGAGCCGGCCAAGGAGAGCCTTGCTATGCTGGCGGAGATCGCGCACCGTGAGGGTGCGGTGATGTGCGTGGAGGATCTGCCGCGCACCTGCCTTGGGCGATGCTCTGACGATATGCTCGAGCTGCTTTCGGTGGATGACCGCCTTCGTGTCTGCTTCGACACCAACCATCTGTTGATCGAGGATAACTTGACCTTTATCCGCCGCCTTGGCGATAAGATCGTCACCACGCACGTGTCCGATTACGACTTCGTCAACGAGCGCCATTGGATCCCCGGCGAGGGCAAGGTCGATTGGCAGGCACTCATCGCCGCACTGAAGGAAGTCGGCTACAACGGTGTTTGGATGTACGAGGTCGGGCCGCAATGTCCCGAGCACATCATTCGTGATCGCGACGTGACCATTGCCGATCTGGCACTGAACGCCAAGGAGCTGTTTGCGGGACAGATGCCCACACGCTTTTCTACACCGCATCCCAATCC
>JAGBTR010000070.1 GCA_017631215.1 Clostridia bacterium
AAAACTTAAAAAAATGAATAGATTGGCGCGTTAGCCAGCTTCCTTTAGCCCAACAACTTCTATGCGTCCTTGGGGCTCTCCTCGCTTCGCTCGGTGCAAATTCGCTTCGTGAATATTGCTCCGTTCCCCCCCCTACCCCAAGGGTTAGCCTCGGAGTTGCTTGGCGAATTGAAAGCAAAAATTCTTTTGTCGCGCACGCTCCCTCAGTCGCCCGCGGCAAGCCGCTGGCGCCAGCTCCCTCTCGGAGGGAGCCTCATCCCCACGCCATTTTCCAAAACGCTTTCAGCCCAACTCCCCCAATTTCGATATGTCGGCGACGAGCTTGCCCAAGCAAAGCATCGCACCCCGAACCCGACTCGTCTTGGAGGCGGTGCCGAACAAGACGAAGCATCGCACTGCACGCCACCTTTGAGCGCCGCCTTGGAAAGCGGAGCTTTCCACCGAAGGCGCGAACGGAGCGATGTTTCCGCTATGCGGAAACTCGCCGCGAGCGAAGCGAGCAGGTCGAGGGGCGTAGCCCCCGCTCGTTTCTTTCGTCCTTTCTTGGGGAGCACCAAGAAAGGACATAACCTCGCAAACCGCGAGCGCGCCGAAGGCAGTGTGAGCGAAAAGGAACGAAGTCGTTCAGCATCCCCCACCCCAAACCAAAAAGAAAGGTCCCCCGCTATGAACATCATCCCCGCCCTCTCTCTCCACCTCGCGACCATCCAATCCACCATTTTGGATGAATGCGACCGCAGCCTTGCCGATACCGACCTGCGCGGCGTCCAGCTGTTCTACCTGCTCACCGTCTGCCAAAACGCGGGCGTGTCGCAGGATAGGCTCGCCGCCCTTTTGGGCGTTGCCAACAGCAACGTGACCCGTCAGATCTCAACGCTGGAGAGGCTGGGCTACGTGACCCGCCGCCGCGATGCGAACGACGGTCGCCGCTGTTTGGTCGATCCCACCGACCGCGCCTACGAGATGCTGCCGCGTCTGGTCGAGATCCTGCGCGACGCGCAGGCCGCGCTGACGCGTAATATGTCGCTCGAGGAGCAGGAGCTGCTGCTGGAGCTGGTCGAGCGTATATCGTACAACGCCGCGCGCCACAAGGCGTCCGGTCACCGCGACGACGATCGGGTGTGATACAAAGAAAAGAGGGCGAGCGCCCTCTTTTTTTGCTGTGTTATGCCGACGGTCGCGTGGCTTGCGCTCTTGCCGTTCGCCACGCCGCCAAGTGCAGCGCCGCATAGGCGAGCGCGGTCTTTTTGAGTCGGAAGGCGCTCCGACGCGAGATGTCGAGCTCCTCCGCCGTGCGCTCGACGGTCAGGTCGCGTATGTAATGAAAATACAAAAACAGCTTGCAATCGCGGTGGGGCAGGGCGTCGATGAAGTCGCGCACCTCGCGCATCCGCGAGAGCCAGTAGCCTTCGTCGCCACCCACCTCGCCGTAGTAGGCGGCGTCCAGACGGCACGACTCGCGCAGCTGCTCGCACTCTCGCACGTCCTCACGGCACAGCCGCAGCATACGCACCGCCGATCGGTAGTCCTCCAAAAATATCCGCACCTCGCAAAGCAGGGTCGGGTCCTCGGTCATCTCATTCTTGCAGGGACGCTTCAAAATCATCCTTGTGCCACCTCCTTATCCATTGTTGCATTCGAAAAACCGAAATTATCATGTCGCATTTGCGTAATGCCGCGTCGCGACGCTCTCTCGTGCATAGGCAAGCCCCCTTTTTTGTTACTTTGATTTGAAAATATTGTGAAATATCCTTGACAAAGGCTTGTACTTGGCGTATAATATCCTTGTCAGGTCATATTATAACGCATTTCCGTAATAATGTCAAGTATTATATTTATGAAAACCGAAATATCAGAGCTTTCAACAAAAGGAGGCCACTATGGAATACAGCGCGTTTGAGCAACTGCTACAAATACACGGCACGACGGTTTACCGCGTGGCCAAGGTGACGGGCATCGCGCCCTCGACCTTCACCGATTGGAAAAACGGTCGCTCCGTCCCCAAGGCAGACAAGCTGCTTCGCATCGCCTCGCATTTTCAGCTCTCGCTGGACGAGCTGCTGGGCGCGGGGGAGAGCGGACGAAGCGTGCGTCAGGGTCTGCCCATCATCGGCGAGATCCGCGCGGGCAGCCCCATCATTACCGACGAGACGCTGCTCGGCTACGAATACGCCGACGTGGACGATGCGGATGAATATTTCTTTCTCCGCGTGTGCGGTGACAGTATGAAGGATTGCGGCATCGTGGAGGGCTCGCTTGTGCTGTTCCACAAGCAGCAGTACGCCGAAAACGGCGACATCGTTGCTTGCCTTGTCGGCGGCGAGAGCGCGACCGTCAAGCGCTTCTTCAAGCAAGACCGCCGCATCGAGCTTCGCCCCGAAAACGAAAGCTACACCCCCATCATCCTCTCGCCCATCGACTTTGAGACGGGCGATGCCCGCATCCTCGGCGTTGCCCGCGAGGTCAAGATCAAGCTGTGAGGACGGGGCAAGGGCGTTTTGCCCCCTATCCTCCCAAAAGCCTTCCATCCCGGGGCGGGCTTGTTCAGTCTCTCCCCTCAATACCATTAAGTAAGGAGAAAACACTATGACCACCATCCTGCAATACGACACCGTCGTCCTCGGCACCGGCGCCGCCGGCTACGCAACCGCCTGCCGCATCGCCCGCGAGGGCAAAAAGAGCGTCGCCATCGTGACCGAGGGCGTCTGCTCGGGTACCTCGCGCAACACGGGCAGCGATAAGCAGACCTATTACAAGCTGGGACTGGGCGGTGATGCGCTCGACAGCGTCCGCAATATGGCCGAGACGCTGTATAGCGGTGGCTGTGTCGACGGTGACAACGCACTCTGCGAGGCCGCGCTGTCCTCGCGCTGCTTTTTGCATCTGGCCGAGATCGGCGTACCCTTTCCCCACAACCGCTACGGTGAGTACGTCGGCTACAAGACCGACC
>JAGBTR010000009.1 GCA_017631215.1 Clostridia bacterium
GGCAAGGGTCAGCCCTGAGTCTGCTTGTGCTTGGGGTTTTCGCAGATGACCATGACCTTGCCATGTCTCTTGATGATCTTGCACTTCTCGCAGATCTTTTTAACAGACGGTTTAACCTTCATAGGATTATCAACCCTTTCTTAGTTATTTCGCACGCCAGGTGATACGACCCTTATCCAGATCGTAGACGGAAACCTCAACGGTCACCTTATCACCGGGCAAAATCTTGATATAGTTCATACGCAGCTTTCCGGAAATATGAGCCGTGATGATGTGCTCATTCGGCAGCTTGACCTTGAAGGTCGCATTGGGCAGAGCCTCAACGACGATACCCTCAAACTCAATCACGTCGTCCTTCGACACAAGTATCCCTCCTTATCTATTGGAATGTGTGCAGTGTAATCAGAATTGCGGATCGATCAGCGTAAAGATCTCGACCTTATCGCCGACCAGGGCTACGGTGTTCTCGTAGTGAGATGAGAGCGAGTGATCGCTCGTCGTCACCGTCCAGCCGTCCGCGCCGTCATCCACGTCCTGCGCGCCGACGTTGACCATCGGTTCGATGGCAAGCGTCATACCGCTGCAAAGGCGTGTTCCACGACCGGGCGTGCCGAAATTGGGAACATCGGGTTGCTCGTGCAGCTGTGCGCCAACACCGTGACCGATGTAGCGCTTAACTGTTGAGAAGCCGTTCTCCACAACGTAAGAATCGATCGCGTGACCGATATCTCCGATGCGGTTTCCCACCGCCATAGCGGCGACACCGCGGAAGAAGCTCTCTCGCGTGACCTCGATCAGCTTTTGCGCCACGGGTGCGACCTCACCGACCGCAATGGTCCGTGCGGCATCGCCGTGGAATCCCTTGTAGTACGCACCGACGTCAATCTTGACGATGTCGCCCGCGCGGATCACTCTCTTTTTTGAGGGGATACCGTGGATGACCTCATCGTTGATGCTGATGCATGCACTGGCGGGGAAATCGTAGTAGCCGAGGAAGGAGGGCTTTGCACCTGCGCGCACGATATAGTCGTGAACGACCTTATCGAGCTCGTAGGTGGTCATACCCTCGCGAAGCGCCTCACGGGCGGCAAGTAAAGCCTCACCCGTGATTCGCCCAGCGTCACGCATCGCAGCGAGCTGCAATGCATTTTTGACTTGTATCATATCACGCCTCAAACATTTGCCAGCGCAGCGAGGACGGCGGCGGTGGTATCCTCCACCTTATCCTGTCCCACAACGCGGATCAGCTTGCCCTTGGCGGCGTAGAAGTCCGCGATGGGCTCGGTCGTGTTGTGATAGGTCTGCAATCTGTTCTGGACCGTTGCCGCATTATCGTCATCACGAATATACAGCGCGGATCCGCACTTGTCGCACACATCCGTCTTGATCGGCGGATTGTACTTGATGTGATAGGAAGCACCGCAAGAGCAAACGCGACGTCCGCTCATGCGCTCCACAATTGCCTCATCCGGAACATCAATGCTGAGAACAGCATCAATGCGTACCCCCATAGCATCCAGCGCCTCTGCCTGGGGCAGCGAGCGGGGGAAGCCGTCGAGGATGAAGCCGTTTTGGCAGGCATCTGTTGCCAGATAATCCTTGATGATACCAATGACGACCTCATCGGGAACGAGCTTGCCCTCGTCCATATAGGACTTGGCGAGCTTGCCCATCTCGGTGCCCTCAGCGATGGCACTGCGAAGTCTGTCACCGGTCGAAATCGTGGGAATGTTAAATTTCTCTGAAATCTTCACGGCCTGGGTACCCTTACCCGCGCCGGGAGCGCCCATCAAAATTAAATTCATACCGTTCCTCCGTGTCGGATCAATCAAGGAAGCCCTTGTAGTTACGCATCGCAAGCTGCGACTCGATCGCTCTGAAGGTCTCAAGTGCTACACCGACGACGATGAGCAGCGAGGTACCGCCGAAGGCGATGCCCGAGAAGCTGTCACCGAAGATGATGGTGATGAGCATGGGGAAACCAGCAATGAAAGCGAGGAAGATCGCACCGAGCGTGGTGATGCGTCCCAAAATTCTGGTAATATAATCAGACGTAGGCTTACCGGGACGAATACCGGGGACCGAACCGCCCTGATTTCTGATATTGTTGGCCACCTCAACAGGGTTGAAGGAGATCATAATATAGAAATACGAGAACAGGAAGATCAGCACGATATACACAACCAGATACAGCCAGGTATCATAATTGAACCAGTTGTTTGCAAACTTGTAGAACCAGTTCTCTTCATTGGTAATGAAGGTGGCGATCGTAGCGGGGATCGAAACGATCGAGCTTGCAAAGATGACAGGCATAACGCCGGCCATATTCATCTTCAGAGGCAGGTTGCTCGACTGACCGCCGTACATCTTGCGACCGACCTGACGCTTTGCGTACTGGATCGGGATGCGGCGCTCGGACTCGGTGAACCAAACGATCAGGAAGATGATAGCGACGGTGATCATGAGCGAGAGAATGGACTTAACCAGACCCCAGCCGCTGAAGCCGTCAAAGTTACCCTTGGTGAAGGTCATGCCCCAGACAGAGCCCAGAAGAGCGCCGCCACGAGACAGAATGTTAGCGAAGAGGATCATCGAGATACCGTTGCCGATACCAAACTCGTTGATCTTCTCTGCCAGCCACATGATCACGGACGAACCTGCGCAGAAGCACGCAACGATCACGATCTTACCGAAGAGGCTCTGACCGTCAGCGGTCAGATAGCTCTGTCCCTGGTAGCCGGCGTCCAGCAGCATCGTGTAACCGATACTGGTCACCAGTGCCAGTGCAACCGTGACCACGCGGGTCAGTGCGCTGATCTTCTTACGGCCAGCCTCACCGTCCTTCGCCCAGCGCTCCAGAGGAGGCAGTGCGATGGTGAGAAGCTGGATCACGATCGAAGCCGTGATATAGGGGGAGACGTTCAGTGCGAAGAGCGTACCCTGAGCAAATGCGCCGCCCGAAAGCAGGTTCATATACTCGAACAGACCGCCCATCTGGCTGCCAAACGACTCCATCAGGTCTGCGTTCAGAAAGGGAACCGGAATTTGTGCACCAAGGCGATATAACAGAACGACCAGCAGGGTAAACCAGATCTTGGAGCGGATCTCCGGGACCTTCCATGCGTTTTTAAGCGTCTGAATCATCCTTATGCCACCTCAGTCGTTCCACCAGCTGCTTCGATCTTTTCCTTAGCAGTAGCAGAAAAGACTGCGGCTTTTACGGTGACTTTCTTTGTGATTTCGCCGTTGCCGAGCACCTTCAGACCGTCGAGCGGCTTGCGGATGATCTTAGCAGCGAGCAGTGCCTCAACGTCGATCACTGCGCCGTCCTCAAAGACGTTCAGATCGCTGACGTTAACGATAGCATAGTTCTTTGCGAAACGGTTCGTAAAGCCACGCTTGGGCAGCTTTCTGTAAAGCGGGATCTGGCCACCCTCAAAACCGGGACGGACACCGCCGCCACTGCGGGCATTCTGACCCTTGTGACCCTTACCGGCCGTCTTACCGTTACCGGATGCGGGACCACGACCCTTGCGCCATGCGCTCTTTGCGGAGCCCTCCGCGGGAGAAAGTTCATGGAGTTTCATTTTCAGTACCTCCTTATGCGTTTTCTACGGTCTCAACCGTAACCAGGTGGGAGATCACGCGGATCTTACCTGCCAGAACAGCGTCGTCCTTCTGAACGGTGCTGTCGCCGATCTTGCGCAGACCGAGCGTCTGAGCCGTAGCCTTCTGATTGGGGAGCGCACCGATCAGGCTCTTCTTCAAAGTTACCTTTTTCATTGTATGCCCCTCCTTATCCCTTCACCTGCTCCACGGAGATATCACGGGTCTTAGCGACCTCCTCCGCAGAACGAAGCTCAGCAAGTCCCGCCATGGTAGCCTTAACCACGTTGGTGGGGTTGTTGGAGCGCAGGCACTTCGCACGAATGTTGGAAATACCGGCAGCCTCCAGCACCGCTCTGACCTTACCACCGGCGATGATACCGGTACCCTGTGCAGCGGGCTTCAGAAGCACCTTACCTGCACCGAATACGCCGATAACCTCGTGGGGGATGGTCGTTCCCTTCAGGGAAACGGTGATCATATTCTTCTTTGCATCCTCGATACCCTTGCGGATTGCCTCGGGTACCTCAGCTGCCTTGCCAAGACCTACGCCGACATGACCGTTGCCGTCACCGACAACCATCAGAGCAGCGAAACGGGCAATACGACCGCCCTTGACTGTCTTGCAAACACGGTTCAGAGCTACGAGGTTCTCGCGAAGATCGAGCTCATCAGGATTGAATTTTTTCATTTTTTCCTCCAAATTGATGTTCAATTAACAGTGATTGAACAGTGTACAAACCGGACTGACCTCAAAAGAGATCAGAACTTCAGGCCGCCCTCGCGAGCGCCATCAGCCAACTCCGATACACGTCCGTGATACAGATAGCCACCACGGTCGAAAACGACTTCGGTGATGCCCATTGCAACTGCCTTCTCAGCGATCTCCTTACCGACAGCGCGTGCAGCCTCTTTGTTGCCGCCGTTGCCTGCGTTTGCCTTGCCGTAGCTGGAAGCGCTGACCAGCGTCTTGCCTGCGACGTCATCAATGATCTGTGCACTGATGTTGGCGTTGGAACGGTAAACGGCCAGACGAGGGCAAGCCGCGGTACCGGAGATGTGTGCTCTGACTCTCTTATGTCTCTTAAGACGAGCCTTGTTACTATCTTTTCTCGAAACCATCTTTTTACGCTCCTTTCATCATTTGCCCTTACCGCCGGCCTTACCAGCCTTGCGGCGAACGACCTCATCGGCGTACTTGACACCCTTACCGTGGTACGGCTCAGGCTTACGGTAGGAACGAATGACAGCAGCAGTCTGACCGACAACCTGCTTGTCATAGCCCTTGACGATGATGGTGTTGGAATCGGGAACCTCAAAGGTGATTCCTTCGGGAGCCTCGACCTCAATGGGGTGCGAGTGACCGAGGTTCATCACGAGCTTCTTGCCCTGCAGGGCAACTCTGTAGCCGACGCCGACGATCTGCAGCGTCTTCGCATAACCGCTCGAGACACCGACGACCATGTTGTTCAGAAGCGTACGGGTCAGACCGTGCAGGCTTCTGTTCTCAGCCTCGTCATCCGGGCGAACAACCGTCAGGACGCCTGCGTCCAGCGACAGCTGCATATTAGCATTGAACTGCTGGGTCAGAGTTCCAAGGGGACCCTTCACGGTAACGACGTTTGCGTCGCCGATCGTGACGGTAACACCTGCGGGAACCGTAATAGGTGCTCTACCAATTCTAGACATATCATATACCTCCCGCTTCTCTTACCATACAAAGGCAAGAACTTCGCCGCCAACGTTAAGCTGACGAGCCTTCTTGTCGGTCATGATACCCTTGGAGGTGGACACGATGGCCACACCCAGGCCGTTCATAACCTTGGGCATATCCTCGCACGAAGCGTAGATACGCAGACCGGGCTTGGAGACGCGGCGGATACCGCGAATGACCTTCTGCTTACCGGCGAGGTACTTCAGGGTGATGCGAATCGTGCCCTGCTTGCCATCGTCGATGATCTGGTAGCTCTTTACGTAGCCCTCTGCTACGAGGATGTCCGCAATGGACTTCTTCATGTTGGATGCAGGCACGTCGACCGTCGCATGCTTTGCGTTGCTGGCATTGCGAATTCTGGTGAGCATATCTGCAATTACATCTGACATTTGCATAATCTTTTCTCCTTAAATGCAAGTATATTTCTTGCTGCCAAGGGCTGGGCCCTCGGCGGCATATCGGTGGTAAATCGTGTCTTGATTCCTTCCGATAGTTGGGAGTTTTTGAGTGCACGCGCACTCGGGATCACACCGCCATTTTTGCGCGGTGCCTGGTAATTTACCAGGAAGCCTTCTTCACGCCGGGGATCTCGCCCTTGTAAGCGAGGTTACGGAAGCAGATACGGCAGATGCCGAACTTGCGGAGATAAGCGTGAGGACGGCCGCAGATCTTGCAGCGGTTGTAACGACGAGTCGAGAACTTCGGCTCAGCCTGCTGCTTGAGAATCATTGCTTTCTTTGCCATTTCCTTTTACCTCCATCAGTTTGCAAAGGGCGCGCCCATCTTGGTGAGCAGAGCCTTTGCCTCTTCATCCGTGTTAGCCGTCGTAACGAAGCAGATGTCCATACCGCGGACCTTGTCGACCTTGTCGTACTCGATCTCGGGGAAGATCAGCTGCTCCTTCAGACCCAGAGCGTAGTTGCCGCGGCCGTCGAACGCGTTGGGGTTGATACCCTTGAAGTCGCGAACGCGGGGCAGCGAGAAGTTGAACAGTCTGTCCATGAAC
>JAGBTR010000071.1 GCA_017631215.1 Clostridia bacterium
GTGTGCGTGGCGCAGTTTGTCGGTGCCCGAAAGGAGAAGGACGTCTCCGAGGTCGTGCATACGGAGTTCTCTCTGTCGCTCATTATGGGCGTGGCCGTCGGCGCGTTTGGCTATCTGCTGGCTGAGCCTGCTCTGCGCGCGATGGGAACACTTGAGACAACGCTTGTCGAGGCGGTGCCGTATATGAAGGCGTATATGGTCGGTGTGCCGGGCGTGATGGTGTACAACTATTGCGCGGCGGCCCTTCGTGCCAAGGGGGATTCGGTGCGTCCTCTCATCTTCCTTGCCATCTCGGGATTTGCGAACGTTTTGCTCAATCTTTGGATGGTGCTGGGCTTTGGTATGGGCGCAGTCGGTGTCGGTATCGCGACGGCGGCATCCCAGTATCTGGCGGCGCTGATCGTCGTTTGCTATATGGGATTTTTCCTCAAGGACTCCTGCCACCTGTCGCTTCGCCGTATGGGCATCAAGCGTGACAAGGTGGCGATGATGCTCAAGATCGGCATCCCCGCCGGCGTTCAAGGCGTTCTGTTCAGCTTTTCCAACGTGCTGATCCAGTCCTCGATCCAGTCGTTTGGCACCGAGGCGCTGGTCAACGGCAGTGCCGCGGCGAGCAACGTCGAGGGCTTTGTCTACACGGCGCAGAACGCCGCTTATCAGGGCGCGATCACCTTCGTCGGTCAGCACGTCGGTGCGCGCAAATATGAGAGAATCAACCGCGTCATCGCCGCTTGCCTTGGCTTGACCGTGGTCGCGGGCGTGCTGTTCGGTGCGGTCGTTCTCCTGCTGGGTGAGCCGCTGCTCGGCTTCTTCGTCGACGATCCCGAGGCGATCGGATACGGTATGCTCCGTATGGAGGTCATCGTTACGACCTACTTCCTGTGCGGCGTGATGGAGGTCGGTTGCGGCACGCTGCGCGGTATGGGCAAGACCTTCCTGCCTATGATCGTCTCGCTGGCGGGTGCGTGCGGCTTCCGCATCATTTGGCTCTTTACCATCTTCCAGCAGTTCCATACGCCAACCTGCCTGTTCCTCTCCTACCCCATCTCGTGGGTCCTGACGCTTGCCGTTCATTTTTACTTCGTCTTCCGCGTCAAAAGACGTCTGGAGCGGGAGAACGCGGTCGGAAAAGCGCCCTCGCAGGCAACGACCGCCTAAAATAAAAAGCCAACGTCCGCTGTTCAAGGGTCTTGAACGGCGGACGTTTTTTGCTGATTAAATGTTGACCTCAAACCGATGCTGACAGCGCGGGCACCTGACCGTGTGCGTGCCCTTTTCGCGCGGCAGGCGAAGCACGCTCTTGCAAGCCTTGCACCTGCGATAGACGTGCGTCTTGCGGTCGCGCCATTGGTTGCGCTGTAGACGGAAAAAGCCCTTGATGCCGTTTTCGATGCGCAGATACCACGCGTTTTCGCGGCGGCGGGCGTAGAGATTGCGCGAGAAGATGCGGAACAGCGCATAGGCGGCAACGGCACACGCGACGGCGTAGACGATCCACGAGGTGACGAAGACGTTGACGACGGACAGCGCGATATACAGAAGGAGCAACGCGCGACTGAGGGCATCGCCGCCGTTGCGTCCGATCATAAAGCTGTAGAGTCGCTCGCGCCACGGACGGCGAGGGCGGTAGGTGCGGTTTCTCATAGGTGACACTCCTTTGGCTTGATGCTTCTATTATATGCCGAAATTATAAACACATTTTGACCGATCTGCAAAAAGTCGGTGCAAAATTGTGACGATTTGGCAAAAAAATCTTGCTTTATCGTCAAAATCGTGCTATACTGTAGGAGTAACGACAAAACCACGCTGAAGGACGGTAAATACAATGGCAGATCAAATGGTAACCGTGGTGATGGAGCGTCAGAAGAACATCGCGCTCATCGCCCACGACAACAAAAAGCACGAGCTGATCGAATGGTGCCGCAAGAACAAGGAGATCCTTGAGCATCATTTCCTTTGCGGTACGGGCACGACGGCCAAAATGGTGGCCGAGCATACGGGTCTTCCCGTGCGCGGCTTTAACAGCGGCCCGCTGGGCGGTGACCAGCAGATCGGCGCACGCATTGTTGAGGGTAGAGTGGACGTGGTCATTTTCTTCTCCGACCCGCTGACGGCACAGCCGCACGACCCCGACGTCAAGGCACTGCTCCGCATCGCGCAGGTGTACGATATCCCCATCGCCAACAACCGCGCCACGGCCGATTACATTATGGCCAGCCCCTTTATGAGCGGTACCTATACCCACGAGCTGCCCGATTTTGTCGCAGCGGTCAAGCAAAGAGCGGAAACGCTGTAAAAAAAGCCCCGACGGCTGTCGGGGCTTTGCTTTTTGACGCGGGTCAGTTGTTGTAGATGACACCGCTGGTGGACGTGACGGTGATGCGCTGATTGGCACCGGGGGCATAGCTCTGGGCATAGACCTGCACGCGGTGCTTGAAGGCGTGGGAGCTGGCGTGGGTGTAGGATTCACCCGGTCGGATCGTGTCCCAATAGCCGCCGTTGACGTATATAAGCATAGAAACGGTGCCGTTGTTGGTCACCGTAAAGGTGTCCTTTTTGAGCGATTTGTAATTGCAGGTGACGTCCACCAGCTCCTGCGAGGCGTGCTTCGCCGCCTTGCGGTAGGATGCGCTCGCGGCAAACGTGCCGACGGCAAAGGATGCCAGAATGACGGCGGTCATCAGAAGGAGCAGTGCGGTCTTGAGTGTCTTTTTCATAGGGTTACCTCCATATCGTGTGTTGTTCGTTCGCCCTGGGGCTGTCGACGGATATATTCTATCATACCCGTCGGCGCATCTCGGAGGGGGGATAACTTTTGTATAAACGTATTGACAAGAGAAAAGAACTGTGTTATAATATGATGAAAAGTTATGATGAAGAAGCAAAGCGTCACGATGCTTTCAGAGAGTGCGGGGTCGGTGCGACCGCACAGCGGACGACGCGGCGTATCCCTTCGGAGCTGACGGGGCGAAAGGCGGAGAGCCGAGTAGCTGCGTCCGTTTGACCGCGTTAAGGTCGGGTGCTGTGCCGCTTGGCGCAGCCGTGAGAGGCGTTCCCAAAAGGAGCGCAACGTGAGTGGTACCGCGGAATCTGATCTGTTCCGTCTCATAGTCGCATGCGGCTGTGGGGCGTTTTTTGTTTCCCGCCGCGATCCTCAAAAAAAGAAAAGGAAAAAGGAGAAACACCACAATGGCAAAGGATTACACCAGCACACTGAACCTGCCCTCAACCTCGTTTGAGATGCGCGCCAACCTTCCCACGCGCGAGCCCAAGATGCTCGAATATTGGGAGTCGATCGATCTGTATCAGAGCATGCTCGACGCACGCGCTGACCGTCCGCTGTTCGTTCTGCACGACGGCCCTCCCTTCTCGAACGGTAATATCCATATGGGTCACGCCCTGAATAAGACGCTCAAGGACTTCATCAACAAGTCTCGCGCGATGATGGGTTATCGCGTGCCCTTCGTCCCCGGCTGGGACAACCACGGTATGCCCATCGAGTCGGCGATCATCAAGAAGAACAAGCTCAACCGCAAGGCGATGAGCATTCCCGAGTTCCGCAGTGCCTGCCACGCCTTCGCGCAGGACTTCATCGACATCCAGAAGGTGCAGATGAAGCGTCTGGGTCTGACGGCCGACTGGGATCACCCCTACATGACCATGGCCCCCTCCTTCGAGGCGCGCGAGGTCAAGGTGTTCGGTGAGATGTTCCGCAAGGGCTATATCTACAAGGGTCTCAAGCCCGTCTACTGGTGTCCCAAGGACGAGACGGCACTGGCCGAGGCCGAGATCGAGTACAAGACGGATAAGTGTACCTCCATCTACGTCAAGTTCCGTGTCAAGGATGATATGGGAAAGCTCGCAGGCGTTTGTGATCTGTCCAAGACCTATTTCGTCATCTGGACGACGACGACCTGGACGCTGCCCGGCAACCTTGCCATCGCCCTCAACCCTGTTGAGAGCTACGCTGTCGTCAAGGCCGGCGGTGAGTATTATGTCGTCGCCGAGGCACTGGTTACCAAGACCATGCTCGAGGGCGGCTTCGAGGAGTTTGAGATCGTCAAGACGCTGGCCGGTAAGGAGCTGGAGTTCGTTAAGACGCAGCACCCCTTCATCGACCGCGAGAGCGTCGTGCTGATGGCCGACTACGTCACGATGGATAGCGGTACGGGCTGTGTCCACACCGCACCCGGCTTCGGTGCCGATGACTATCAGACCTGCACCCGCTACGGCATCGACATCATCGTGCCCGTCGACGACCGCGGCTATCAGACCGAGGACGCAGGCAAGTTCGCAGGACTGTATTACGAGGCCTCCAACGAGGCCATCCTTGCCGACCTCAAGGAGTCGGGCGCGCTGTTTGCCTCCAAGGAGGTCGAGCACGAGTCTCCGCACTGCTGGAGATGTAAGTCTCCCATCATCTTCCGTGCGACTCCTCAGTGGTTCTGCTCGGTCGATGCCTTCCGCGCCGATGCGGTCAAGGCCTGCGATGATGTGATGTGGCTGCCCGCTTGGGGCGGCGAGCGTATGAAGCAGATGCTTTGCGAGAGAGCCGATTGGTGCATCTCGCGTCAGCGTCATTGGGGTCTGCCCATCCCCGTCTTTTATTGCGAGGATTGCAAGGAGACCATCTGCACGCCCGAGACCATCAATAAGGTGTCCGATATGTTCAAGGAGCACGGCTCCAACTGCTGGTTCTCGATGGACGCCGCCGAGCTGCTTCCCGAGGGCTTTGTCTGCCCCAAGTGCGGCAAGACGCACTTCGTCAAGGAGCAGAATACGCTGGACGGCTGGTTCGACTCCGGCTCGACGCATTTCTCGGTCGTGGACGATTCGAACGATCCCGCATGGCCTGAGCACCATTGGCCCGCTGACCTCTACCTTGAGGGTGCCGATCAGTACCGCGGCTGGTTCCAGTCCTCGCTGCTGACCGCCATCGGCGCCAAGGGCGGCACGACCGCGCCCTTCAAGGGCGTGCTGACGCACGGCTGGGTCGTCGACGGTGAGGGACGCGCAATGCACAAGTCGCTCGGCAACGGTGTCGATCCTCAGGATATGGTCGCCAAGTACGGCGCAGACCTCGTTCGACTGTGGGTCGCATCGGCTGACTATCAGGTTGACGTGCGCTGCTCCGACCTCATCTTCAAGCAGCTCTCCGAGGCTTACCGTAAGATCCGTAACACCGCGCGCATTATGCTCGCTAACCTCAATGGCTTCGATCCCAACAAGGATATGGTCGCCGTCGAGGAGATGCAGGAGATCGACCGTTGGCTGCTCTCGCGCTTCAACGAGCTGGTTGCCAAGTGTGTCAAGGGATATGAGACCTACAGCTTCCACGGCATCTATCACGAGCTGACCAACTTCTGCACGACCGATCTGTCCAAGCTCTACGTGGACATCACCAAGGATCGCGTCTATACCGAGCGCGCCGCCTCGCCCGCCCGCCGCAGTGCCCAGACGGCAATGTATCTGGTCATTTCGGGTATGACGAGATTGATGGCTCCGCTTCTTGCCTTCACCTCGGAGGAGATCTGGCAGGCAATGCCGCATCGCGATACCGACAATGCGGTCAGCGTCTTCCTCAACAATTTCCCGACCGTCGATCCCGCCTTTGAAGCAAAGGATCTGACCGAGCGCTACGGTGCGCTGTTCGCCCTGCGCGACGATGTGATGAAGGCACTCGAGCTCGCCCGCGCCGACAAGAAGATCGGTAAGTCGCTCGACGCCAAGCTGACCGTTTACACCGAGGACGATGCACAGTACGAGCTGCTCGCCTCGTTTGGTGATATGCTCAAGACGGTGTTCATCGTCTCGGGCGTTAAGCTGGAGAAGGGCAAGGCTCCCGAGGGCGCGCTGAGTGAGACCGCATCGGGCATCGGCGTTCTCGTCGAGGGCGCAGACGGCTGTAAGTGCGACCGTTGCTGGAGCTTCTCGACCGAGGGCAAGCAGGACGGCGAGGGCTTCCTGTGTGCTCGTTGCCTCGAAATTCTGGAGGGCTGATATGACGGGGAACAATACCGCCCGTCGCACACGCCCGTGGCTGTATCTGATCGTGGCGGCGGCCTTCGTCGCCCTCGATCAGCTCACCAAGTGGCTGTGCATCTGGTATCTCAAGGCGGTGGGATCGGTCACGCTGATCCCGGGACTTTTGCGATTGACCTACCTTGAAAATCGCGGCGCCGCCTTTGGCTCGCTGACGAGCCATCGTTGGGTATTTATGGTGCTGTCGACCGTCGCCATCGCGGTGATGATCGTCTATCTGCTCCGCTTTGCCGAGCCGAGTCGCCTACTTCGCTGGACGCTGGCACTCATCATCGGCGGCGGTGTGGGCAATATGATCGACCGCGTGGCGCTGGGCTACGTCGTCGATATGATCGATTTTTACGGCATCTGGCCGTATATCTTCAACGTCGCGGACAGCTGTGTCTGCGTCGGTGCGGGTATGATGGTGCTGTATTTCATCCTCGCCGCGCGTGCCGAATATAAGGCCAAGCAGGACGGAGGCAAGTCATGATCTACACCGTCGGTGAGGAGCACGCAGGCAAGCGAGCCGACGTGTTTGCCGCCGAGGTGACGGGACTGTCGCGCTCGGCGGTCGCAAGGCTGATGGAGGAGGGAAGCATCGCGTATGCGAGTGGCGCACCTCTTGCCAAAAATGCCAAGCTGAGCGCGGGCGACGAGATCGCGGTCGAGCTGCCCGAGCCTGAGCCGACCGAGGCGCTGCCCGAAAATATCCCGCTTCATATCGTCTATGAGGACGAGGATATCGTCGTGGTCAATAAGCCCGAGGGGATGGTCGTCCATCCCGCGGCGGGCAACGAGAGCGGCACGCTGGTCAATGCGCTGCTGTACCATTGCGGCAGCTCGCTTTCGGGCATCGGCGGCGTCATCCGCCCCGGTATCGTGCATCGCATCGATAAGGACACAAGCGGTCTGCTCGTCGTCGCCAAAAACGACGCGGCGCATCTTCATTTGTCCGATCAGCTTAAAACGCACACGGTCAGCCGCGTATACGAGGCGATCGTGCTGGGCAATATGAAAAATGACAGCGGAACGGTCGACGCCCCCATCGGGCGACACCCGACCGACCGCAAAAAAATGGCCGTGCTGCGCGGCACGGGGGTACACGCCCGCGAGGCGATCACCCACTATACGGTGGTCGAGCGGTTTGGACAGCTCACGCATATCCGCTGTGAGCTGGAAACGGGGCGCACCCACCAGATCCGCGTGCATATGGCCTCGCTGGGGCATCCGCTGCTGGGCGACGGCGTCTACGGCGGCGCGGGCACCCGCTTTGAGGCGACGCATAAGTCGCTCATCCACGGGCAATGCCTGCACGCGGGACGGCTCCGTCTGATCCATCCGCGTACGGGCGAGGTGATGTCCTTTGAGGCACCGATGCCCGAGGGAATGGTGGCGGTGCTGGAGGCACTTCGCCGTATGGCAACATGATCTTAAAGGAAAGGAGGTACCGATATGGGAAAATACGACGGTATTCTGATCGCATCCGATCTGGACGGCACGTTCCTCGGTAAAAAGAGCCGTGTCGTGCAGGAGAACGTCGACGCTGTGCGCGCGTTCTGCGCCGAGGGCGGTCTTTTCACCTTCGCAACGGGACGGCATCACGGGCATATTTTGCAGGTGTTGCCCGAAACGCCTGCGCTGTGTAATATTCCCGTCATCTTTGCCAACGGTGCCTACCTTTACGACTACGCGACCGAACGCGTGCTGTGCGAGACGTTTATGGATATCGATCTGACGAGCGAGATGCTGCGCTACGTGCGCGCCGAGCATCGCCGCATCGGCTTCCGCGCGACCACGCCGCAGGGCTTTGTGACCGACGGTCGCACCGACATTATGCGCCGCTTCATCGAGAACGCCCAGGGGCAGCCCTACCGCGTCGAGGTCGCACCGCTGGAGGGCTGGACACAGCGCCTTTGGCATAAGATCGTCTTCCGCGGCGCGCCCGAGGATATCGACGTGCTGGCGACCGATCTGCGCGTGCAGTTTGGTGAGATGTTCGAGTTCAACCGCTCGTCCGACACCTTCCTTGAAGCACAGCGACTGGGTTGCTCCAAGGGAACGATGCTTGAGGTGCTGCGCCGCGTGTATGTGCAGCTGCGCGGTATTCCCATCAAGACGGTTGGCGTGGGTAACCACGAAAACGACCTTTCGCTGCTGAACGCCGCCGACGTGAGTGCTTGCCCCGCCGACGCAGAGCCGTTCGTGCTGGAAAAGGCGGCAATTCATCTGTGTCCTCACGACGAGGGCGCGCTGGCGGATCTCATCTCGCGCATCGGTCGCTGACATAAGGAGGAAGATGCGATGAAGAA
>JAGBTR010000010.1 GCA_017631215.1 Clostridia bacterium
CCGCTGAAGGTGCGATTGCCCTCGGGGGCGATGGCGATGGAGCCGCCCTCACGCGCCACGCGGGCGCACGTCTTGACCGCCTTCATATCGGTCACCGATTTCTTGATGGGAATGGGTGCGACAACGTGCTCGATGACGCGCGAGACCCAGCCCTTGGAGAACAGATCCTCCGAGGCGACGTAGTAGATGGGCGTATGAAAGGCCATCTCCACGAAGAACTGGTCGAACGCCGTCTGATGGTTCATCAAGATAAAATACTGTCCCCGCTTGGCCTGCTTGAAGCGCTCCACGCGGATGCGGTAGCGAAGCCTCGTATAGATCCAAAGCCCCCATCCGAACAGGATACGGTAGAGGCGATGCCGCGCGCGGCACCACGGTTTTTTCTTTTTTGCGTTATTCTTTTCCAAGAGCTTCACCTCCGAGTAGGCGCGATCGTCAGATGTTGAGCGGTCATAGTAATACATAATTATTATATACCAAACAAGCTGATATGTCAAGTTTTTCAACCGATTTTCTCAACGAAGAGCGCCGCAATCAACAAAAAAAGCGTCTGCCGCATATGCAGCAGACGCCAATGATTCAGACCAAATTGCGCTTGAAATGACGGCGCACAACAAAAAGCAACAGCACGCCAAGCAACGGAAAGACGGCGGCAATGAGCATACCGATCTTCATACCGACCTGGTCGGGTGCGAGTGCGAGCGAGGAGGCAAGCTCCCTTCCCCATTCGCTTGCCGCCACGCTGTCAACGACGATACCCAGCATCTGCGGGGCGATCGAGGCGCCGAAGTCGCCGCCCGCCGCCATCAGCGCATAAGCGGCAACGCCCAGATGCGGCATCCGCTCCTCCATCAGAATGAGCGAGCCGGGCCAAAGCATCGAGGTGCAGCAGCCCGTCAGCACGCAGGCGACAAGGGCAACGATGGCGTTGGTTGAAAGACCTGCAACCACGTAGCAAACAACCGCGCCCGCCATACCGACGAGCAGCACACGCCAGATGTTCTTACCCCACTTGGCATAGATCGAGCGCGTACCGCCCAAAAGGAGAGCAAACAGCGCAAGTCCCACGATATCGCACACCGTTTTGGGGATGCCCAGCGAGATCTCCATATAGCTCGAGATCCAGTTGGTCATGGTATTCTCGGCAGCACTTCCGAGGAAGATACAGCCCACGCACAGCGCAAGTCCCAGATGACGGTGCTTGACGGCGGCGGCCGTCTCGTTTCCGTGCGACACGTCAAAGCTCGGGATGGGTGAGATGCAATACAAGAAGCACGAGATGAGGGGCAGAAAAGCAAAAAACAGCGTCAGATACATCCAGTTCTTCGCGCCGAAGAGGGCGAAGAAGATGGTGCTGACAACAACGACACCGAACACGCCCCAGCCATACAGCGAGTGGAGCTTGCTCATATCTCCCTCGGGATCATCCGACGGGAGTGCCGCGATGGTCGGACTGATCAGCACCTCGCCAAGTCCCGACGCGACCGAGAACAGCACCGTGCCGATGACGAGCCCTGCGTAGGCGTGCGACGGCCACAGCGAGGGGACGAGGGCGTAGATCAAAAGGCCGAGCGACGTCAACAGCGGCATCACGCGCACCGTCGTCTTGATATTGAAAAAGCGCGAGAAAAAGGAAAAGACGAGGTCGATACCAAACTGGGTACAGAAATTGATCGCAACCAGCGTTCCAAGCAGCGTGTAGGGGATGCCGTAGGTCTCCTGAAAGGTGACGAACAGCATAGGCGGCAGACAAAAGACGGACGCCGCCGATACGTAGTAGAAATAGCACGCGCGCCGCGTGCGGGCATAGTTAGGTGTCATAACGATCGCTCCTTAGCTTCATTCCCGCCCATTATACACGAAAGAGGCGGCAAAGTCAACCGATCAGCCACAATTTGACAAAAAAGATCGCCCCTGCCGAAGCAAGAGCGATCTTAGATTGTTGGGAATTACTCCTCAGCAGGAGCCTCTGCCTCAGCAGCCTCCTCGGCATACTCCTCGGGCATAGCCTCAGCGTCTGCCTGAGCCTCATCCAAGAGAGCGCGGATGGACAGGCTGACCTTCTGCTTGTCGTAGTCGATGTCCAGAATGCGAACGTCGACCGTCTGACCGATCTCGAGGACGTCAGCGGGCTTTGCAATGCGGGTCTGCGCGATCTGCGAGATGTGGATCAGACCGTCCACACCGTCAACGATCTCAGCAAACGCGCCGAAGGGCATCAGGTTGACGATCTTGACCGTAGCAACGTCGCCGATGGCGTACTGTGCGGTGAAGATGTTCCAAGGATTGGTCTCCTCGGTCTTGTAGCCCAGCGAGATTCTCTTCTTCTCTGCGTCAAAGCTCTTGACGAAGACGGTGATAACGTCACCGATTGCAACGACCTCTGCAGGGGACTTGATGTGCTTCCAGGACAGCTCGGATGCGTGGACCATACCGTCAACGCCACCCAGATCAACGAATGCGCCGTAAGAGGTCATGCTCTTAACGACACCGGTGTAGCACTTGCCCTCCTCGATGGTTGCCCAGAACTCAGCCTCCTGAGCGCGCGTCTCGTCGCGCAGGACGGAGCGGATGGAGCCGATAGCCTTCTTACCGGGCTTGACCTCGATGACGCGCAGGCTGACCTCCTGACCGACCATAGCCGTCAGGTCGCCATCCTTCGGAACGCCGGTCTGCGAGCCGGGAACGAAGACGCGGTTTGCGTTGACCAGAACAAGGATACCGCCCTTGACTGCCTCAACGACCTTACCAGTGAGAACCTCGCGGGTCTCCTCGGCAGCCACGATGTTCTGCCAGTTCTTGTCGGAGTCGACTCTCTTCTTGGAGAGCTCGGCAACGCCCTCGACATCGCTGACGCGGATGACGAATGCCTCGATCTCATCGCCCTTCTTATACAGGGCGGTCAGCTTGGCAGAGGGATCATCGGTGATCTGCTCGGCCTTGATGTAACCCGTCACGCCTGCACCGAGATCCAGCTGGATCTCCGTGTCGCTGACGTGCTCAACAACGCCGGTAACTACGTCTCCTGTATTTAAAGTTTTGAAGGACTCCTTCAACAGTGTTTCAAAGTTTTCGATTTCGCTCATGGTTTTACATACCTCCTCTATTGTGTCACTCGGTGTAGATGCACCGGCGACGATGCCTACTCTTTGGCAGGCTTGTTCCGGCATTTGCCGCGCAAGATCCTCCGCGTCCTCCACCAGCAACGTTTGTGCCCCTTCCGACCGACAGACCTCAGCAAGCTTTTGGGTATTGGAGCTGTGCTTGCCTCCAACCACGACCATCAGGTCACACGCGCGCGCCAGGGATTTTGCCTCGGTTTGCCGCAATTCCGTAACATTACATATTGTATCAAAAATTTGGGCATTTGTACATACTTTTTTGAGAAATTCTTGACATTTCATCCATTCGGCCAAAAAGTAGGTCGTTTGCTCCACCACAATTGGCGTTTTTTTACAAATGTCCGAAACCGTTCCGTCCGCGAGCGCGCGCTCCAACGCCTCAAGAGAGGAGAACGTATGCTTTTCTCCGTCAAAGCAGCTGAGAATGCCAACGACCTCAGGGTGGTCGGCGGTTCCAAACACCCACAGCTGACGGTCGGGGCCGTTATTCTCCTGCACGATCTGATGGATACGCGTCACGTAGGGACAGGTGCAATCAACGTAGTGAAAATGGGGATGTGCCGAACACGCCGCGTCCAAAAGGGCGCGTGTAGCGCGCGGAATGCCGTGCGCGCGGACAAGCACCGTCACGTCGGCGCCCTCGCTCGCGCTTGCCGCCAGTGCGTCAATGCTCTCCGCCTCGACCGTCTCGACACCGCGGGCGGCCATACGGGCGTTGTATATCTCGTTATGGATCAGCTCTCCCAGCGTCACGATGCGCTCGCCCTCCGCACGCTCCGACACCAGCTTCTCCAGCGTATCGGTCGCACGGCGTACACCGAAGCAAAAGCCGGCGTGCTCGGCACGGATCACATCAACCTTCATGATCGGCCTCCTCATACAGTGCGCAGATTCGTTCGAAGATGGCGTGCGACAGACGGAAATACTCCGTCTGATGACCGTGTCCCTCGACGGGGTAGGTCACCTCGCTCGCCGCCAGCTCCTCATACCGCACAGGCTCGCCAAAGTAGAGCTCGACGCGGCGGAAGATGCGCAGACGATCCCTTTTGGTCTTGAGACAAACGGGCAGCACCGTCACGTGCGTTCGATCGCACAACAGCCCCGCACCGCTCTTGACCTTGTCGAGCGTCATACGCGGCTGCTTGCCCGCACAGCGCGTGCCCTGCGGAATCATCCCGACACAGGTGCCCGACTCGAGCAGCGAGTTGGTCGTCTTGATCGCCTTGACGTCGCCTGCACGGTCGACGGGATAGGCACCGAAGGCGCGGATGAGCCCCGAGAGCAGCGGGATACGGAACAGCTCCTTTTTCGCCATAAAATGCGGCTGCTGCTTTTTCAGTGCCGCCGCCAGCAGGACGGGGTCGAGCGCCGACAGATGGTTACAGCACAAAAGATACGCCTCGTTCTCGGGCTCCCGCTCGGCGTGGTGGACGCGCACGCGGAACAGCCACAGCAAAAAGCGCGCGAGCAGGCGGTGCATATTGCGATAGAAGCGCGAGCCCTTTTGCTCCGTTCGTTGCTTTTTGTTGGTCATATCGGCTTACCGCCCGTCTTTTTCTCAATGATATCAATCACCGCGGCAACCGACTCCTCGACCGTCATACCCGAATTATCCAGATGCACGGCATCGGGGGCGGGGATGGCGGGGGCGATGGCACGACCGCTGTCCTGCGCGTCGCGCTCCTTCATTTCACGCAGCACGTCCTCATAATTGGCGGGCATTCCCTTCTCTGCCAGCTCGCGGGTGCGACGCTCGGCACGCGCCTCGGCCGATGCGACCATAAAGATCTTGACGTCGGCGTCGGGCAGAATGACCGTTCCAATGTCGCGACCGTCCATCACCACGCTGTTGCGGCGGGCGATATCGCGCTGGGTATCCAGCAAAAAGGCACGAACCGCAGGCACGGCGGACACGTCCGATGCCGCCATCGAAATCTCGGGGCGGCGGATCTTGTCGCCCAGATTTTCACCGTTCAGATAGACGCACTGCACGCCGTTCTCGTAGCGCACGTCGACCTCAATGGAGGGCAGCAGTGCCTCAAGCGCGGCGGCATCCTTGGTCGAAATGCCCGCCGTCACAGCGGCGTAGCCGACCGTGCGGTAGAGCGCGCCCGTATCCACGTACACGATGCCCATTCGGGCGGCAAGCGCCTTTGCTACGGTGCTTTTACCCGCACCGCTGGGACCGTCGATTGCGATCTTGATCATATCAGTTCTCCTTTTCATAAAACGCCGCGCTCTCGCCTGCGACG